>JALNWB010000180.1 GCA_023231105.1 Ignavibacteriaceae bacterium
AGTTCTGACGTTAGGTTGAATCTATTAAGTAATTCTCAAAAAGATGAATTTGCCGCAAAGATAGCTCAGCAAGATTTTTCAGTTGGGATAAGCGGACCAACTATTGTTGGGAAAAAAGACTCAGAAGTAATGGTTGATTTTGCTGGTGCAGATGTTACTTATAATACCGTAACCTATAAAGTTGATCCACAAAAAATTGCAACCGGTGCAAAAGGATTTTTAGGAGATTTGTCAGCGCTTCCATTGTTCGCTACACAATTCTCACTCGGTACGGTTTACGGTACATCTGCGACTTTTAGATTTTTACCAAGCGTTAATATAAAAGATTTAGGAGAGTTCAGTTATTTTGGGTTTGGATTGCAGCATAATCCCGCAATGTTTATCCCTATTCCTTTGCCGGTTGATGTTTCAGTTGCGTTCTTTACACAAACTCTTAAAGTTGGAGATATTTTTAAAGCCAGTGCAACAACGTTTGGTCTTTATGCAAGTAAAACATTCGGCTTTGGAATTACAATTACTCCATTCGCCGGATTTGCAATGGAAAGTTCAAACGTGGATGTTTCTTATGATGTACAGTATGCCTCTCCTGTACCGGGACAAACGATAAAAGATAAAATTGCATTTTCGATGAAAGGAGAAAATTCAGCTCGCTTTACTATCGGCGCATCACTTAAATTAGGATTTTTGAATTTAAGCGCTGATTATAGTTTAGCGAAATATAAATCAGCAAGTGTCGGCATTAATTTCATTTTTTAAATTTTATTTTTAATTTTGAAAAGGCAGTCAAAAAATGGCTGCCTTTTCTTATTTTAAACAAAAAGAATAATTTATGAAAAATAAAATTGCCCGATTAATCAGTCTAAAAGATTCAACTAAACTTGGCGGCGGAGAAGAAAAAATAAAAGCGCTTCACCAAAAAGGGAAGTTAACCGCACGCGAAAGAATTGAAATTCTTGTTGACGAAGGTTCATTCCAGGAAATTGATGTTTTTGTTAAACAAAGAAGCAAAGATTTTGGATTGGAAAAAATGGAAATTCTTGGTGACGGTGTGGTTACCGGTTATGCAAAAATCCATGGAAAAGATATTGCGCTTTATAGCCAAGATTTTACAGTGCTGGGCGGTTCTCTTTCAGAAACGAACGCCGAAAAAATTTGCAAGATAATGAACACTGCCATGAAACTTGGGATTCCGGTAATCGGATTAAATGATTCTGGTGGCGCCAGAATTCAAGAGGGTGTTAGAAGTTTGGGCGGTTATGCAGACATCTTTTTACTAAATACTTTGGCTTCCGGGGTTGTACCTCAAATATCTGTTATTCTTGGTCCGTGTGCCGGCGGCGCAGTTTATTCACCGGCCATTACTGATTTTATTTTCATGGTTAAAAATTCAAGTTATATGTTTGTTACCGGTCCGAACGTGGTGAAAACCGTGACTCATGAAGATGTTACTTTTGAAGATTTAGGCGGAGCAGAAACTCATGCTTCAAAAAGCGGTGTAGCTCATTTTATAAACGAAAATGAAATTGAAACTCTTGTTCATGTTCGAAAATTAATGGAATATCTTCCTCAAAACTTTATGGATAAACCGGAAGAAAAAGAATATGATCACGCAACATTAACACCTCAAAAAAAGTTGGAAGCTATTATTCCTGAAAATCCCAATAAACCATATGACATGAAAGAGATAATCGCTTTATTGGTAGATGAAGATTCTTTTTTTGAAGTCCACAAAAATTATGCAGAAAATATCATTGTTGGTTTTAGTAGAATCGGGGGGATGTCGGTCGGAATTATCGCAAATCAACCCTCAATTTTAGCGGGAGTTCTTGATATAAATGCATCTGTAAAAGGAGCGCGGTTCGTCCGTTTTTGCGATGCTTTTAATATTCCTTTATTGGTTTTAGTTGATGTCCCCGGTTTTTTACCCGGTACAGATCAGGAATGGAATGGAATAATCCGGCACGGGGCAAAGCTATTATTTGCGTTTTCTGAAGCTACAGTTCCAAAGGTTACAGTTATTACACGCAAAGCCTACGGCGGAGCTTATGATGTAATGAACTCAAAGCATATTCGTGGAGATTTTAATTTTGCCTGGCCCTCTGCTGAAATTGCAGTGATGGGTCCCAAAGGAGCCGTTGAAATCATTTTTAAAAAAGAAATAGCCGCTGCTGAAAATCCGGAATCGGAACTAAACAAAAAGCTAAATGATTATGTAGAAAAGTTTGCCAATCCTTACATAGCCGCAGAGCGCGGTTTTATTGATGATGTGATAGTTCCTTCTGAAACAAGGTCCCGGATTATTCAAACCTTTTCTCTTTTGAAAACAAAGGTTGACAGGAATCCGAAAAAGAAACATTCGAATATTCCTTTATAGTTTTGTAAATGCGAACTATTGTCTTTTTATCATCTTAGAGCATCCGTTTAAAATTTTACTTGACTTGCAAAGTGATTTGTTTTATTTTGTAATGTATCTATTTATCAATCGGAGTGAGAATGAAAACAAAACCAATATGGCTTCTTGTTGTTTCTTTATTCGCTTTCGCATTTTTTTCATGCGGAACAAATAAAGAAATAACAAAAAACGAACAAGCCGTTACTGCTCAACCGGAAATTCAAAAAAGTGAAATAGTTTCCGAATTATTAGAACAAGCCCGCCAATCATACGTTGCAGCTTTAGCAAAACAAGAAATTAATAGTGTTGTTGAAGCTATTACGAGTTACGAAAATGCTCTTCGTATTATAAACAATTTAAGTTACTACCCGGGAATCGAAGAAAACGATGCTTATACTGAACTTTCAGCATCCATAATTGATGATTATAAATCCTATATTGATGGTTTGCCTGAACTTCCCGAAAATGCTTCATTCGCAGCTTTGGAAGAGTGGATAGGGAAATCAGTCCCTGAACTTAATCTTGCCGCAAATAAAAAAGTTACTGAACCAAGAGAAAAAATTGTCATTAACTCTGAAATTCCTTTAGTAATTAATGATCAAGTTCAACAATGGGTTGACTATTTTCAAGGCAGGGGCAAACATCATATGGCTCTTTGGCTTTCACGGTCGGGGAAATATTTCCCGGTTATGAAAGAGATATTTGCCAAAGAAGGAACACCTCAGCAGTTAATGTATCTTTCAATGATAGAAAGCGGCGTTAATCCAACTGCCCGTTCTTGGGCCGGAGCCGTTGGTTTATGGCAGTTCATGCGATCTACAGGTAGAATTTATGGATTAACTTCAGATTTTCACTTTGACGAAAGAAGAGATGTTTTTAAATCTTCTAAAGCTGCTGCAAGACATTTAAAAGATTTATACAATTCATTGGGAGATTGGTATCTTGCATTAGCCTCATATAACGCAGGTGAAGGAAGAATACAAAAAGCAATTAGACGTTCAGGATCAACTGATTTTTGGGAACTTCAACAATATTTACCAAAAGAAACGAGAAGTTATATACCCCAATATATCGCTGCTACTTTAATTGCGATGGAACCGGAAAAATATGGATTTACTGATATTGAATTTCAAAAGAAATTGGAATTTGAAACAATTAAAGTTTCCGACGCTATTGATTTAGGATACTTTGCAAGCGCTTGTAATATTTCGGCAGAAGAATTGGCGGACTTAAATCCTGAATTAACCATGAACTCAACTCCAACTAATTATTTAGGGGGATATGAGTTGAAAATTCCGGTTGGATCCTCGAGCTTGTTCGCAGCAGCTTTGGAGAATGTTCCTCAAAGTGCAAAACGACAATTTGCTTTTCACACGGTAAAAAAAGGAGAGTCGTTAGCTAAGGTTGCTTCTATTTACGGTATTTCGAAAAATGATTTAGCGGATGCAAATAACATATCAACAAAGACTAGATTAAAACGCGGGATTAGATTAAAAATCCCTTATAAATCAGCATTTAGCGCCACAGATTTTGCCTATAATTCCAACGTTGAATCTGCCGTTGAAACTTCAACCGCAGCAAACTCGGATGAAGAATATGTTTCTCCTTATGCAAATTTAAGCAACGAAAAAGTAGAGCAACTTCCGGCATTGGCTAATGATTCTAAAGAAACTGTTACGGAAGAAACGGTCTCTGAAGAAAATGATGAAGCCGTTGAACAAGATCAGCCGGTACAATTAACGCCTGCGGGAAAAGCGGTTGTTACTTATAAAGTAAAACAGAACGAAAGCCTTTTAGGCATAGCAGATTTATTCAATGTTCGTGTTAGTGATTTAAGAAACTGGAATAACATTCCTTATACTGAAACTATTAAAGTATCACAAAATTTAAAGGTATATGTCCCGGAAGAAAAAGTTGACTATTATGCGAGTTTAGATAACCAAACTTCTCAGGAAAAAACTACTCGTTCTTCAGTGGATGTAAGCAAGCGTGCATGGACTTTTTATAAAGTTAGAAGAGGAGATAACCTCTCTTCAATTGCTTCAAAATATAAAGTTAGTGTTTCAGTTATTAAAGATTGGAACAATTTAACTTCAAACCGTGTACATAGTGGACAAAAACTTAAAATTAGTGTTGAGAGCAACAGAAGCAGTTTTGCTTCTGCTGAAGAAAAAACAGAAAAAATTTATACTGCTCAAAAAACATTTAAATATAAAGTTCGCCGGGGTGAATCAATTGGAAAAATTGCGGATAAATTTGGCGTTAAAGTCAACCAAATTAGAAAATGGAACAATCTTGCCTCAAATACTATAATGGTAGGCGAGGTATTAAAGATTCATAATCCCGAATCAGCTTCAATGGGTGATGCAATTTCAAAAACACCTGGAATTTTAACCAATTATGTTGTTAAAAGGGGTGAAACTGTTGGAAGGATTGCCGAACAATTTCACGTTGCAGCTTCTTCAATTAGAAAATGGAACGGCATTAAAAGCAATAATATTCTTGTCGGTCAAAAGCTGAAAATTTATAGTGATAACGCTCCTTTGGATAAAAAAATTCAGACTACAAAAACAAAAAAATCGGCTAAAACCGGTTTATACATTGTAAAAAAAGGGGATTCACTTGATGCGATTGCTAAACGATTTAATATTAAAATTAATGACATTAAGCAAATGAATAAGTTAGTTTCAAATAAAATTGTCGTTGGACAAAAATTAGCACTGGATTAATCGTTCTTTAATTATTTTTAACCGTTAGGGGTGTTGTCCCGATTAACTGAGGACAACTGAGATCATACCCTTTAACCTGATCCGGCTTATACCGGCGTAGGGAAATGGAATTTTTATATTTTATTTTAAGCCGTCCCTAACAAGACGGCTTTTTTTTTGGAGTAAACGAATCATGAAATACTTTATTTATTTTCTTTTAATTTCTGCTATAACTTTCGGACAGCAAAAAATAGTATCAGGGAAAGTTATAAATGCAGAAACATTGGAATCTGTACCTTCTGCAAATATCAGAATCAACAATACTGAAACAATAATTAGCGCCGACGACCAAGGATATTTTCGTCTTCAGTTGGATGCAAATGTGCCCGGGATTGAGATAACAGTTACACATATCGGTTTCGAAACTAAACATTTAAGCGTTTCCATAAATGATTCGCAGGAAAATTTAGTCATTCAATTGGAAAGAAAACTTATTCCGGCACAGACCGTTTTGGTTACAGCTTCTGTGAGCAAAAAAGGTGAAACTCCCGCAACGTTTTCGGAAATATCCGGAAAGGAAATTGAGAAGAAATTCTCAGTTCAAGATATACCCGAATTTTTAAGTTCAGTCCCATCAACTACTTTTTATTCTGAAAGCGGCAACGGGATCGGGTACAATTATTTGAGTATCCGCGGTTTTGATCAAAGAAGAATTTCTATTTCGATTAACGGCATTCCGCAAAACGATCCTGAAGATCACAACGTTTATTGGGTGGATTTTTCCGATATTCTTGCATCAACAGAATTTATACAAGTGCAAAGAGGTTCCGGCGGAATATTCGGTTATCCTGCAATCGGCGGATCAATAAATATTATCACTTCCAATTTTTCGTTGAATAAATTTGTCAAAGCTTCTTCAACTATAGGAAGCTATAACACAAGGAAATACAGTGTAGCGGCTTCAAGTGGATTAATCGACGGAAAATATTCCTTCTCCGGAAAAGTTTCTCAAACATTAAGCAGCGGATACCGTGATCGCTCGTGGGTGGATTTGAAATCTTTCTATTTTACTTTATCAAGAATTGATGAAAACTTTACTACTCAAATAAATTTATTTGGTGGTCCTATAAAGGATGGTTTAGTTTATAACGGCTTACCAAAATTTGCAGTTAAAGATAAAAATCTAAGAAGATATAATCTCTCTTATTGGGAAGCTTCAAATACTGATTTCACTTATTCCGATCAACGTCGTGACAAAGAAATTGAAAACTTTTCACAACCTCATTATGAAATATTAAATGAATATAAGATCAGTGAAGACATTACTCTTAACTCAGCGTTGTTTTTGGTTCTTGGAAAAGGATTTTTTGATTTCGATGGTTCATGGGCTGATACTTCTTATTTAAGATTGACGCAGAATAACGGATTCTCAAATTCGTCATCGCCAACAAATGCATTGTTACGCGGGATGGTTGATAATAAACAGTTTGGATGGATCCCGAGGATTCAAATAAATCACAAGAATGGAGTGCTTACTTCGGGTTTGGAATTCCGCAACCATCATTCACTCCATTACGGTTCGATTGTTTCCGCTGAAAATATTACGAATGATAACGTTATAAATTATCGATATTATGAATTCAACGGGGCGAAGAACATTGTTAATATTTTTATGAATGAGCAATACAAAGTGAATGAACAAATCGGTTTGTTGGTTGAACTCCAGATTGCTTACAATAAATATCGTCTTTACAATGAAAAGTTTCTGCAGAATGATTTTTCTATTCAACATTCTTTTTTTAATCCGCGTGTTGGAATTAATTACAAGTTTAATGACGTTAACAGCGGATATGCAACGTTTGCGAGAGTATCGAGAGAACCGCGCTTGAATGATTACTACAATGCCGTCGAATCAAGCGGAGGCGCCGTTCCTCAATTTGAAGTAAAGAGTGACGGAACTTATGACTACAAAAATCCCCTCGTTAAACCTGAAACTATGAACAGTTTTGATGTTGGCTATTCCATAAATGAAAAACAGTATCAACTGAATCTAAATTTCTTTTATATGTCATTTGAAAATGAACTTATTAAAAATGGCAGGTTAGATATCTTCGGCGCGCCAATGATGGGGAATGCGAAACAGACGGTTCATACAGGAATTGAATTCTCTTCATCAATAAAACCGGTGGAAGATTTACAAATAATTTTTAATGCAACCTTCAGTCAAAACAAAATTAATAACGCTTCATCGTTTATTACTTATTACGATTCACTTGGAACTCCATTTGTTGCTAATTTATCCTTGAACGGAAATAGTATCGGCGGCTTCCCGGATTTTCTTGCCAAT
>JALNWB010000181.1 GCA_023231105.1 Ignavibacteriaceae bacterium
ACTTTTTATCTGTCTTCTAGCTAAGAATCTTCTTCGTAATCTCATCTGTCACCTCGTTTGTTTTTGCAAATTTAACTGCTTACGAGGCGACATTTGTCGTTATTTCAGCAAAATCATTTTTTTTACTTGACGGAAGTTTTTACTGCCGTCCAACGGATTCGCTTCCATCTCATAGAAATAAACACCACTGGCTTTGCTTCTTAAATCCATCTGCAATTGATGACTCCCGGAAGCTTTTATGCCAAGGTCATTTTTTAGAATAACTTCTCCGAGCATATTGTAAAGAGTAAGCGTAACTTTGCTTTCAACAGGTATTCCGTACGCAACGGTCGTCGTTGGATTGAACGGATTTGGGTAATTCTGTGAAAGTGAATAGATAACAGGTATTACTTCTTCATTGGAGACAGAAACAACCGGTTTCAATTGCCATGATGCAGATATAATATCAATAAAATTATACTTAGTATCACCTTGCGGATCAGAAATGTTAGCTCCACCATATCCACTTGCCGTAATATCCCGATAAGACCCATTGCTTGCGTAAAAATACGTATTAACCGAGTACTTAGTATTTGAATTAATCTTATTGATTTCTGACCATGATTTTGGCACAGACATTACCAGTATGTTTTTATTTGATGGGTCTATCCATACTGAGAAATATGAATGTCGGGTATAACCGGAATTTCCGTTCCATTCCAAGACAATATGAGTAGTCCCATTTATTATGTCCGATTTGTAAGGAACGTCACCGGGTTTCTTAAAGTGGGTCAAGGCAATCTCTATTTCGAATCCGTCAGTTCCGGATGTGTCATTACCATCAGCATCAAACATTACACTCCATGCATAATCAACATAGTAATCACCAACATAAGATTGACTGAAAGTTAGGGTATCAGGGATGTTTGCCAATTCAATTTTTATTAGAATACTATCGCAAGGAATTTCTTCCGGTTTATGAGGGTCAAAGTTTATGTTTTCTGTTGTTTCTTCCTCAACCACGTTAATAATATCCGCATCCAGTTTGGAAGTCTTGTGGTCGAACCATTGCTCCTCATAGTGATAGTCAAAGGTTTTTGCATAATATTTACCGTTTGAAAGATTTGAAATAGTGTATTTCCCTTGAGTATCAGTATAACCATATCTAATATTATTTCCGGTGCTGTCTTCAATAGTTAGAGTAAAGTAAGGAATTGGCTTCCCCGCATAGTCAAGGACTCTACCCGAAATAGCTCCAGCCTTCGATAAAGTAAAGTCAATATTTTCTTTCTTTTCTTCTTCTTGAAGAATTATTGCGGTTGCAGAGTCCGGTGTTGAAACATTGTTATACCATCGTTGGGCATAACCATTGCTTTTGGCAGCAACGTAATATTTCTTAGCTGATTGTAACTGACCAACAAAATAATAACCGGAACCGTTTGCAATAGCATAGTTAATTGGATAAAAGCTGCTATCAAGAATGTTTATTTGAGCATAAAGGATTCCGATATTGCTTTTGTCTTTTATCATACCTGAAATACTTGCACCGACGGCGAGAATGAAATTAATATCCGGAGTGTTCTGGTTGATAACTACTTGAACCATCGTTGCTTTTTCTAAAGTGTTGGCATCATTATACCACTGATCGGCATATTCAGTGCTATATGTTCTCACATAGTACATCCCTGTTGCAAGACCTTCTGCTGAATAATAACCGGAATCATTGGTTACTGCATACGATCCTCCGTTAGACAATGTGTCAAATACATCAACTTCAATACCTGCAATTCCATTACCGGATTTATCAACCACCCTGCCGGATATGCTTCCCCCTTTCGAAAGTACAAAATCAATATTCGGAGTATCATAACCATCGATCACTTGAAAGAAAGCAGCGCTGTCTTTCTCGTATGTTTGATTATACCATTGTGATATATATCCATTAGCGCTAACGAATGCCCGATACTTTAAAGTTTTTAACTGGCTTACAGTATAATTTCCATTTTCATCCGAAAAACCATTATAATAGGTAGGATAACCTGAACTATCAATGGCGGTGATGTTTGCATCATACACCGCTTTCCCATATTCATCTTTTACAATGCCGGAAAAACTGCCTGAGCGATTCAAAGCAAAGTTTTTTGTTGTCATCCCACCTGCAACTATAATATTATTCATCCCGTATGGATAGTAAAGGTTTGAGGATACCTGAAGAGAATATACCCCGTCCATTAAATTCATACGATAATAACCCGAATCATTTGAAAATATGTTACGATAATCAGTTCCAGATGCATAGATACGCGCATTCGGTACTGGTTTACCTGTTCTACTATCGGTTATAGTTCCCTGTATTCCTCCGGTTACTTTTTTAATTTCAAAATTCACATTTGTTGCACCGGGCTGAATTCCTATTTTTGCAGGAGTAAGAACATAATAACCTTCTGGAACTGAAGTATTCACACTGTAAGATATTGTCCCGGACGCGGGCTTATAAACAGGCATTTCATAATTACCATTAGTCGATGATATTACATAATTGTAAAGAGTATCGGCATTCGTTCGAATCGGAATTCCGCCAACTCCGGTTGTATTTAAAATGATTTTCCCCGAGATAACACTGTTCGCTTTTACGAGGACAAAATCATGTTGTAAGGTGCTATTATTCAGAACACTCACGGAATACGAATAATTATTTTGCAGATAGTCCGCTGATCCCGTGATCTCCGCATATAAATGCCAAGTTCCTGCCATCACCCCTAATTTGTAATAGCCCAACGAATCACTTTGTGTTGTGATCGAGCCAAGAGAAGAATTATATGCTTGTACGGTTACATTTTTAATTGCCGCTCCGTTTTGATCTTTCACGTAACCTTCTATAAACGTTGTTGCAGGAGTGGATGTAATATTCACTTCTGTTGTGTCCGAAGTGATAGTTATTACTTGGGATTTCGGGAAAATATATCCGTTTGATATACCGGTAAGATCAAGTGTCTGTAGCATTACTTGTTTTGTCCGCTCACGATCAACATTTATTTTGAATTTACCTAAAGAATCAGAGAGGATAAATACCCCTTCGGAAGAATTAAACGAAGCATTAATCAATATGTTCTGAAGCGGGGGAGTGATTGTTCCCATTATTACTGCATTACTTGGTTTTTGTTCAACCGTAACCACAGCAGAAGAAACAGACTGATAATCATTTACCTCAAATATTAGTGATGAAACTATATCGGAATAGCCACTCTCTTTTGAAAAGGTGAGTTTGAATAAGCCTTCAACAGGGTCTTCATCGCCTTCACTATTATCCATTATTAACCCATTATTAACGATTTGTAAATCACCGGAACTGGCGATACCATTGTTGTCCGCGTCTATATAAACATTCACGCTTGCTGAAACATAATTTGGAGCGGAAGTGAAGGTGAGCGAAAATGGATCGTGGACAGAGACAGTGTCGTGTGTTTTTCCGTTAATAAGAACATTGGAGACCAAAGTTTTTGACAAAAAAGAATTTCTTGCAGGCTTTGGGGCAACAGGTGATTTATAAAATAGCGTCAGTTTTCCAAAAAGTTTTATCCGTTCAAGTTCTTTGATTTCTGAAGTTTTCCGGATAGTTCGTTCTTTTTCTGCTTTTTGCTGTGCCTGATACATTCGTTTCCGCATGGTATGCCGGTCGGAAATTTTTTTCAACGTGTTAAGTTCTTTTTCAAATTTGCGTTGATCGAAACGTTGTTTTACAGATTTCTTTTCGATTGTTTGTGTTTCTTGCATAGGCTGAACTAAGTACATGCCTGATTGAGGGTCTTTTTTTACAAACTGAATTCTGTTTGTTTTTTGCCCTGACTTCCCTTGACATTTTCCTTCTCCCGGTGCGATGAATGCAATAACGAATATGAGAAGAAGCAATTGCGATAAAACCTTTTTCATTTTATCTCTCCATTTGTTATTAAAACAACTTTTAAAAATATGCTGTTTAATATTTATTAAAAAATTTTAAGAAATACCACCTTGTTAACCAAAGGGGGATTAGCATTTTATAAACTTTATCTAAATAAGTACTCCTAAACCGATTTTTAATCGTAACGTCTTAAAACTTTGTTCATACTTTTGTGTGTATGAGTAATAGAAAGAAGTATATTCATCGTTCCAAGATTGAATTCTATAATTAGCCTCAACTCTGATAAAAGCTTTTTCAGTTACGGAAAATTTAACACCGACGCCAAAATTTATTATGTCCACATCAAACTTATCTGTCATTTTTAATAAAACTTCATCTGCGGTTGGATAAGTAGTCGCATTCCCAAATCCGTAACCTGCTTTTAGAAAAATGGCGTTTTGGGAATAGGGAAACAGAAGCGTATAGCTTAAATTTACTATCATGTTATATGCCGGGCTCTCTCCTTTAACTGCAAACATTCCAAGTTCGGGTTCAATTGAAAAACCGTCAATCAGGTAATAACCCGGCATTAATGAAACATCAAAGAAACCCTCATCCGAAGAGTTTGTGTTTGAACTATAAGTGCCGGTTGATTTAGTTGATTGATTAACTGTACCAAGACTGCCGGTAAATCCTAATTCCCATTGTCCCTTTTGAAATTGTGCAAACTCAACTGAACTTAATAATGCAACTAACACGATGATGACATTCAACTTTTTCATTTTTTCACCTTATGATTTATTTTAATAATAACATTGATTTTGTTAAACTTTTTCCGGTGGACTGCAAACGATAAAAGTAAACTCCGCTTGCCAGCGGTTTCTTATTTATTCCGAATTGAGCGCTATGCATTCCCGAAGATTGGTATTCATTTACTAATGTTTCAACTTCATTCCCTGTAATGTCATAAATTTTTAATGTAACAAATGAAGGTTGTTCAATAGAATAGCTGATGGTTGTTGTCGGATTAAACGGATTTGGGTAATTCTGTTTTAATTGGAATTCATCCGGAAGAATTTTCCCTGTTTCTTTCGTATCAGTTACTCTTCCACTTTGACCGGGGGAAATGGGACTGTTTGTGGTAATGTAACCCACAACTACTTGCAACTCGGTAACCTCACTTAACAAGGTAAGATCGGAAATTGAAACGCCGAAAAGAGGCAGAGCGCTGACAAAAAATTCGTTTGCAGTTGCTGTGTATGTCGCATTAAAATCAATATCAACGCCGTTGATCTTAATACTGAGTAACCGAGAATAAACCGGTGAATTTACGTTAAAAGAATATTCCATTCCCGAAACTTGTGGCAACATTTCGTCGTTATACTCAGCGGTCGCCAAACAAATTTCAAATCCCTTCCACAATTCTGCGCCGGTAATTTTGAACGTGGCTAAACGATATCCCAAACCATTTACTTCGTTAAAGCCATATCCAAGCATCCGAAAAACATCAGCGGGAACAATTGGACCTTTGTAAAGTTTCTGCGCAGTAGAACCGCCAAGTTGAATGGCAATTTGTGTTTTTGTTGATTGACGAAATGCATCAGTAACTAAATTGCCAACCGGAGTGTCGAAATTTCCTGATCGATTGACATCAGCAACCTCTTCAAAAGTCTCTGTGGCATCACCTATTTTCTCAGTGAAAACTTTCCAATTTAATTGTGTTTCAAGTCCGGCAATCAATTGATCAACTATTGCTTTTGTCGCAGGTTCTTCGGGAATATTTTCATCTAAAAGGATAGACTGATAATCGACTAAAGAAATATTCTCACCATCAACTGCAATTTTCATTTTTCCCACGCGCGAGTAAAAAGCATCGGCTTGCACAAACCATGTTTTACCGCCATAATTATTTTCAATAACTACTGGGACATCGGTCAGGTAATGATCATGTCCTGAGACAATAATATTGATACCGGGAATATTTTGCGCCATCGCTTCATCATAGAAACGTCCAAGATGCGATAACATAATGATGACGTTGCACCCGTTCGATTTCAGCGTTTCAACCATGGTAGCGGCGCAGACAAAAATATTTGTATCAATCACCACGGGAGAGGGAAGTGAAAATGTATTTGTTTCCGTTGTGGTCATTCCAAAAATGCCGACTTTTATTTTACCGTATTCTTTAATAGTATAAGGCTGGATGTAATCTTTTAATGCAGCCACCGAAGTATCTTCCATTATAGCATTTGCAGAAAGAAGAGGAATTTTTTGATCCAGAGCCGGGAATGCTGCTTGAAGTGCGCCGATTAATGTTGACGGCATTAAATCAAATTCATGGTTGCCCACGGCAATTGCATCAACACCAAGCCCCTGCAACAATTGAAGTTCCGGTACTCCGAAGTAAAAATTAAAAAACAGATCACCGACGAAAAAATCTCCAGCATGAAGTGTTAGAACATTTTGCTCCGTCATTTTAGTAAGACCAATTACGGAAGCAGCGCGGGCAATTCCTCCGGTTGTTCCTTCAAGCAAAGCGGTTCTTGGAGCGCTTGGCGCAAGGCATGAATGCGTATCGTTCAGATGAAGAATGGTTAATGTATCCGGTTGAGAAAAAAGAATTGAGGATAACATAAACAAAGTGATAAATAAAGTTTTCATTGTAGTCTCCATTAAATAAATTATTAATTATTTGCTTTTTTCAATTGCGTACCCAAAGATGAAGCTTACCCGGTAACCTTTAGGATTTGTTGTAACTGCCAGATTTAGAGGAATACTTACACCGCCGTACTCAAAACTTTTTCCAACGGTAATCATTAATGCTGACATGGCTCCCTCTTCCGTTCCGAGAACATTTGGACCCATCCCGAATTCAATTCCATTCGGGAAGCGGATACCGAAGCCGAGTGTCATAGATGGAATGAGTGTTCCGTATTCAACTCCGGCAACAAGAGGAACTGCTTCAATGATAAAGCAGGGACCTTCAATGTCGGGGACAATTTGGTATTCAAAATGCCAGCCGAATTGACTTAATAATACCCCGATTTTCTTTTCTTTGAGTTGAGTTACTAATTCTCCATGACCAGGAATGTATGTGAACCCTAAGCGGGGACCGCCAAGATTTCTTGATCCGAATTTTACCGGAGAAAACTTGCTCTCAACTTGAGCAGATATTTCTGATGCCGTAAAACAGGAAAAAAAGACCAGCATCAGCAAGAGACCTAAGATTTGTTTTGTTTTCATGATAGCACCTTTCGTTTTATTTTTCTGATGCAAAACTAAAGCGCGACAAATAGAGAGTTGTCACGGAATTGTCAACAGATTGTAAAACTATTGTTAGCGGATAACTAACTGAATAAAAGATTTGGAAGAGGAGAAAATTTAGAAGATGTGACCAAAATTCAGATAGAAACCGGAAATCTCTTTGCTGATTGCAAAATCCATGCGAACGATAAAATTATCCATATAATACCGCAGTCCGATAACCGGTGAATAAACCCAATTTGTAAAACTAATTTTCGTTATTTCGTTCCAAGTTTTGCCAAAATCTAAACCG
>JALNWB010000182.1 GCA_023231105.1 Ignavibacteriaceae bacterium
ATTTAGTTATGATGCTTTAAGATCTTAATAAATCATAATTGATCTTAAAAAATCTGCGTCCCAATTTTTTTAATGGAGCGATTATGTTCAACGTTGATCTAACAAAATTTAAAAAATATGACAGACCCGGTCCCCGGTACACCAGCTACCCAACGGCACCTCAATTTAACGAAAACTTTAATTCGGAAAAGTTTTTAGATGAAATTGTAAAAACCAATTACGGCGAAAACCTTCCCGATCTTTCGCTTTACTTTCATCTGCCGTATTGCGATACCCTCTGCTATTTCTGCGGCTGCAATATGATCATCACCCGCAACCGCGACCGCATAAAAGATTATGTGAAATATGTAAAAAAAGAAATTGATCTGCTTCGTGGTTATCTTAACGTTAACCGCAAGGTTACGCAGCTTCATTGGGGCGGCGGAACACCGACACACTTAAATCCTGACGAAATAAATGATCTTGCTTCATATATTCATCAATCATTTAAATTTTATGATGACTCGGAAAACGGTTGCGAAATTGATCCGCGCGGATTAACAAAAGAGCATCTCGCCGCATTGCGGAACAACGGTTTCAACCGGATCAGTATGGGGGTGCAGGACTTTAACGAAAAAGTGCAAATTGCAACCAACCGCGTTCAACCAGAAGATATTACTCGGCAGACTGTAGCATGGATTCGCGAACTTGGTTATCACAGCATCAATCTTGATTTGATTTACGGACTTCCGTTCCAGACACTAAAAACCTTTGAAGAAACGGTAGAAAAAATAATTGATATTTCTCCAAACAGAATTGCGGTTTTCAATTATGCACATGTTCCCTGGATGAAAAAACATATGGCGTTAATTCATCCGGAAGATCTACCACCGGCGGAAGAAAAATTGGAAATCCTAAAAATGACGATTGAAAAATTGACTGGCGCCGGATACTTCTTTTTAGGCATGGATCATTTTGCTAAGCCGGATGACGAACTTGCCGTTGCTATGAAAGAAAAAAAATTACATAGAAATTTTCAAGGATACAGCACGCGCTCAGGAACAGATTTATATTCCTTCGGCATAACAGGAATCAGCCAGCTTCAACGCGTTTATGCGCAAAATTTAAAAACAGAAAAAGAATATTTTGCAGCACTCGACAATGAATCTTTACCTGTTGCAAAAGGGTATTATCTCAATGATGACGATTTGCTTCGCCGTCATGTAATTATGAAATTGATGTGCGATTTTGAACTTGATATGAAAACCGTAGAAGAGAAATTCAAAATAAATTTCAAGGAATATTTTTCTTCGGGATTAGCAAACTTGCAAGAAATGGTTACAGATGAACTACTTTCAATTGAAAACAATAAAATTGTAGTAAGCGAAATGGGGAGACTTCTCATCCGCAACATTGCCATGAACTTTGACGGATACCTTGAACGCAAAGAAGATAAGGCGAAATATTCAAGAACGGTTTAACAGTTATTCCTGATAATTCTCATCCATTGATCTGTTCGTTCTGATTTTATCAAACGATTTTATTATCGGATAAATCTTTTCGTTCTTATCGAAGAATGGGGAACGCTTGTAAAAAAAATCTAATCTTGAGTTTGGATCATTTTTAAAGGTTTCTTCGGTTTCTAATTTTTTATAAAAATCTTTTCGATAACGTTCGTTTTCTTCCAGCATTTTTTTTGCGTACGGTTCCATAACGTATGGCTCAATATATTCTTTCCGTTCTAAAAACATATTGAAGAAACCCCATTTTGCCAACGAATCAGGAGCCGTGGGTTCTAATAAATTAACGATCACGCGGAGAGACGGCTGATTCGTTCTTACTACAAAATTTCCTTCTGAAATTCTCTTTTTTTCTCGCCACTTTATTAAATCGAAATTTATCATTTGTCTTCCTTCGTAGGAGGCGGCGGAGAATTTTACATTTTTGAAACGCATCCGTTCTACATGTAAAACATGCGGTTGATAAAGCTGTTCAACATAAATTTTATGCAGCTTTAAAAGATAAACGACAAAGTGCAATTCCTTTGGAATTAAATATGCTTCGGGAACATCGCAAAATTCAGTGACCTCCGCTTTGTTAAACAAGGGAACTTCAAACTCGACGGGAATGTCTGTATAGCGTGTAACTTTAGAACCCGTGACTTCACTTTCCTCTTCAAGCATTTCAAATCCTTTGAATAAAAACGGTTCACTTTCATCTGTAAGAGCAAAGCTGATCGGGAATGGTTCGTTACCCCCGTAATAATGATCAACTGTGTTTTTATCTGCGCGAAGATTCATTGCAAGAACAGTAAGGTGATTATCGTTGAGATATTCTAAAGTAATTTCGTTCATTGCTTTTGTTGAATGCACGCGGTTTTCAAACGGCTTAAGGCTGTGAGTTTCTACAAGGAGGCAAATTCTATTGTGCAAAGCGGCATAACCCGTTGAGAACCGCGGAAGAGAAGGCTCAAGCACAATTCCGTTTTCTATTTTATTCTCTTTAAATTCAAGATAAGGAGAAATAAGAAAACCTTTATCTGTTACTTTTTGCGTAAGATGAGGAATAAATTTCTCTTTTAGAAAATCAGCCGTGTCTTTATTGATGTTCTGGTTTGTCTCAAGTCCGTAGGAAATATGATATTGATAATCAGCGCCGTCGGTTGTGTGATTGTCGATGATAAAATCTGGCAGCCAGTCGTTAAAAAAGCGAAGAAAAATTTTCATCTCCGGTGCATCGCCCTTCATATAATCTCTGTTCAAATTATAATTCAGCGATGTGGTGCGCCAACCCATTTCGGTCGGACCGTTTTGATTCGGGCGGTTAAATTCGGAAATGCGCTCGTGTCCGTCAACATTAAAGATTGGAAGAACAAGAAGAATTAAATTTTTTAGCAGATGTTCTTTTTCTTTAGTGATAAGAATTTCGCGGAGTAAAAGCATGGTTGCATCTTTGCCTTCAATTTCGCCCGCGTGGATTCCATTTTGAATGAGCACGATAAGCTTGCCTGAGTCACGCGCCTTTGGAGCAGTAAATTCGCGGTTGTTCGAAACAATCATACACCGCATCGGTCGTCCTTGCGGAGAAAATCCAAGCGTGATCATTTTTGCGAAATTAGAATCGCGTGTAAAATGTTCAAAATACCGCATTGTTTCTTCAAAACTCGGAGATGAGAGACCTCCGGATTTTTCAAAGTGAGTTACCCACTTGTCCTGGTTGTTGTTTTGTTCTTGTTTCATTTCTCTTCCAACATTAGGTGAAAACCTCTTGCATTGTTAAGAATGCAATAAATATCTATTTATTTAATAAATTTGAAAAAGAACTTCAAATGTTTACTATAACTTCCGAAAAATATTTGTGTTGGTCAACTAAAATTTAATTTTTTTTTTCGGCGATTAAAATTGCCATTGGTTTCATTTCACTCAATTTAGAAAATATCTCTTATGAATAAAAAAGTTGTTATTCTTGGCGCCGGAATTTCCGGTTTAACTACCGCATGGCTGTTAAAGAAAAAAGGATTTGACGTTACGGTTTTAGAAAAAAATAAAGAGGCCGGCGGCGCAATGGAAAGCATTGTGGAAGACGGTTATTTGTTTGACCGCGGACCTAATTCCGGTTTGGAAACAGTTCCTATTATTAAAGAAGTCGTAAACGATATCGGGTTATCCAATGAAATGGTTTATGCAAATGAAAAGGGAGACAAAAGATATATACTTCGTAACGGAGAATTGCACCCACTACCGATGAGTCCTCCGGCATTTTTAAAGACAAAATTATTTTCTGCAAAAGCAAAAATGCGACTCTTTGCCGAGCCTTTTATTTCACGCTCGAACGACGGCTATTACCAAAGCATTGCACAATTTGTTAAACGAAGATTAGGACAGGAGTTTCTCGATTATGCCATCAATCCGTTTGTTGCAGGAGTTTATGCGGGGAATCCGGAAGACCTCAGCGTTGCCTCTGCTTTTCCAAAACTTTATGAACTGGAAGAAAAGTATGGTGGATTAATTATTGGAACTGTTCGCAGTATTCGTGAAAGAAAAAAACGGAAAGAACAATCGAAACAAAACGCAAAAATGTTTTCGTTCGTAAATGGAATGCAGAGTCTTCCGAAAACAATAGCTAAAAAATTAGGTGAAAGAGTTGTTCTGTTTGCTGAAATTAATTCAATAGTTAAAAAAGAAAAAGGATTTTCCGTTTCATATCACAATGCCGGTTTCGACAAAAAAATTGAGTGTGACATACTCCTTTCAACGCTTCCGGCTTATGTAGCTTCAACATTGTTACGAAATATTGATGGCAATTTGGCAAATCATCTTGATGCGATTTATCATCCGCCGGTGATGGTTTTGTATCTCGGATATAAAAATGAAGATATTGGAAGACCGTTGGACGGTTTTGGATTTCTAATTCCCGCCAAAGAAAAGAAATCTTTTCTTGGCGCAATTTGGAGTTCGGTGTTATTCCCGAAGCGTGCGCCGGAAAATACGGCTTCGTTTACGCTCTTTATCGGCGGCTCGCGAAACGCCGAGATTTTCAAACTTGATAAAGAAATCATTTTAAAAACGGTAATTGAAGAATTTCAATCGATAATGAAAATCTCTGTTGAGCCGGTTTATAAAAGTTACCGCTACTGGAACAAAGCAATCCCGCAGTACAATATTGGTTACATAGAACATGAAAGATATTTTGATGAATTTGAGCGGAACAATCCGGGAATATTTTTAAGCGGAAATTACCGCGGTGGAATTTCCGTTGGCGATTGTTTTAAAAATGCGGAATTGGTTACAGAAAAGATTTTCAAGTATTCTGAATCAAACAATGGGGGAAAGTGATAAAAAGTGAATGTTGATTTATTGCTTTAATTTTAAGCACAAAGATTTCATCCCTAAAGGTTTCACTTGTTTTTTATCTGTCAATTGCAAATTTTAGTTTTAAATTTTCAAATCCTTTTTTGGAGAATTAATGGTTAAGAGATTATTGTTATTACTTCTTTTGGTTTTAACTTCGCTTCAAGCGCAAACCGTGGTTGGTAAATATGCGGGAGAATTTCTTTCAATAGGAATCGGTGGGAGACCGCTTGGCATGGGTGGCGCTTTCGTTGCTATTGCCAATGATGTTACCGCCGGGTACTACAATCCTGCCGGACTTGCAAAACTTAACTATCCGCAAATCGCTTTAATGCACGACGAACGTTACGGAAATCTTGTTAATTATAATTATGCCGCAGTTGCTCTTCCTTATGGGAAAGATTATACCTTCGGATTAAGCATTATGCGCCTTGGCGTTGACGGAATTCCCGATACGCGAAAAGCATTGTACGATGCAAACGGTGACGGCATTTTAGACATAAACACCGATAGATTGAACTACGATCTAATTACAGAATTCAGCAACCAGGATTGGGCGTTTTATCTTTCAGGCGCAAAAAGAGTTGATGATAATTTTTATCTCGGTGCAAATGTAAAAATTCTTTCGCGTTCTATTGCAGAATATACTGCATTCGGAATCGGTTTTGATGTCGGCGCATATTATTCGCCGATGGAAAATCTGATGCTCGGAGCCAATGTTCAAGACGTTACCACAACATTTGTTGCTTGGAGTACCGGAAGAAATGAATTGATCACTCCAACCGCAAAAGTTGGCGCTGCATATCAAATTGAATTTTTCGGCGGAAAAATTCTTCCTGCTGTTGATTTGGATATTCGTTTCGAAAACCGCCGCTTTGCATCGCAGTTTAATATTGGTCCGGTTAGCTTTGATCCGCACTTTGGAATGGAATACAGCTATAAAAATCTTTTTGCGATCCGCGCCGGTTATAATGATGTAAAACAATTTACGTTCGGCGCCGGAGTAAAATTACCAAAACTAAATATCGATTATTCCTTCGCCCGGTTTAATATGTCTGCCGATGACCGCCTGCCGGACACGCATAGAATTTCTTTAATGCTCACGCTTGAAGAACCACGGTTTCTCCGCGCATCAGAATAGTTGATTTTACAAAAGCTTAAAACTTCAATGCCGTTCAACTAAAATGAACGGCTTTTTCTTTGCCGTAATTCTATAATAGATTGCGGATAAGCATTCAATTTTTATGAATTTTCTTCCCTTTCTTCCTCGTTCCAATCGCAGTTTTGTTTGAATTGATTTCTTTTCACGTTATTTTTGAAACGTACAATTTATAAAAGAAAAACGGAGCTACAATGATTAACAAAATTCAAGAATTACTTGGTAAAGAAGCCGACTCTCTCTTAAATTACACGGCTAAAGTATCAAAAGACAAATTACATTTACCCGGACCAGATTTCGTAGATAGAATTTTTAGTCCGAGCGACAGAAACATTAACGTTATGAAAAATCTTCAATGGATTTTCAGTTCAGGCAGACTTGCAGGAACCGGTTATGTTTCCATATTGCCGGTCGATCAGGGAATTGAACACTCAGCCGGAGCTTCCTTCGCTAAAAATCCCGATTTTTTTGATCCTGAAAACATTGTCAAGTTAGCTATAGAAGGCGGTTGTAACGCAGTGGCTTCAACATTGGGTGTGCTTGGTATGGTTTCAAGAAAATACGCGCACAAAATTCCATTCATTTTAAAAATTAATCATAACGAATTGCTTACTTATCCGAATAAATTTGATCAGGTTATGTTTGCCGGTGTTGAGCAAGCCTATGATATGGGAGCCGCTGCAGTTGGCGCAACAATTTATTTTGGGTCCGATGAGAGCACAAGACAAATTGTTGAAGTGAGTGAAGCGTTTCAATATGCGCACGAATTAGGCTTGGGAACAATTCTCTGGTGCTATTTGCGTAATCCAAAATTCAAGAGCGATAAAGATTATCATGTCTCGGCTGATTTAACCGGACAAGCAAATCATCTTGGAGTTACTATTCAAGCAGATATCATCAAACAAAAACTTCCGGAAAATAACGGCGGCTACACCGCGTTAAATACCGGCGGAGTTTCTTACGGAAAAATTGATAAACGCGTTTACACTGAATTGACTACCGATAATCTTATCGATTTAACCCGTTACCAGGTGATGAATAATTATATGGGCAGAGCGGGATTAATCAATAGCGGCGGAGCTTCCGGTGCAAATGATTTTACCGATGCTTGCAAAACTGCGGTTGTGAATAAACGTGCAGGCGGTATGGGCTTAATCCTTGGAAGAAAAGCATTCCAGCGCCCATTGGCTGAAGGAATAAAAATCGTGAACTTAGTTCAAGATGTTTATCTTACAAAAGAAGTTACCATCGCGTAATTCTTTTTGTTGGTTTCAGAAACAAAAGCCGCGGAGTAATCTGCGGCTTTTTTGTTTTTGGGGAAACAATGCCCCTTTTTGCTTTTCTAAAAAAAATATTTAATC
>JALNWB010000183.1 GCA_023231105.1 Ignavibacteriaceae bacterium
GTTAAACGGAAGTGAACAAATAAAATGTTTGATCGAAAGTGATTTCATCTTTTCTTCTATAAAACAAGCCTCCCCAAAGGGAGGCTTGAGGTACTATACACAATACATAACAACAACAGAACAGGAAATTATTTAAGCAACATCATTTTTTTGAGATTTTGGAATGACCCGGCTTCCAATTTATAAAAGTACATTCCGCTAGCAAGGCTGCTAGCATTAAAGCTAACCGTATGATTGCCGGTTGTTTGATACTGATTTACTAAAGTTGCAACCTCACGTCCAAGAACATCAAATACTCTCAACGTTACCAACTCAGGATTCTGAAGCGAATATGTAATCTTCGTTGACGGGTTGAACGGGTTCGGATAGTTTTGAGCTAAGTTAAAACTATTTACAACATTGTTGTTTGCTTCATCATTAACACCAACAGTCATCTTATTGCCAATCCAGGTCCATAACCAACGTGAAGCGTCTCCCCATGATTGATCATTATTAAACGGTGAGTAGCAAAGAATACCTTCTCGACCACCATCGCTAGCTGTACTTGCACCATCGTTATCGTTGATAGAGAAATCAATCGGAATTTTCATTCCTTCAACAGGCACAAAAACACTGTCTAAATCTCCGCTATCTCGACGATGAGCCAAATCAACGAAAGGAATTTTTGCTTCGATAATGTAACCGGGTGTGAATTTTTGTCCAAAGTAATAATTAGCTCCTCCATTATTCATGAATATACTGTCCAGATTCGCTCCACCTTCCATTCGAATTTGTTGTTCGTCAAATCTAAAATGGTAATGTGGAGTGGCACCTCTCTGATATGACGAGAAAGAAGTATTTTTAGAATCGAACAATCCGAGAAACAGATCGACACAATCGTTCTGATAAGAAGAAACCGTTGACAACCATGTGTATATATCATCTGTTACATCGGCGGCAAAATAGAGATTGTCATTATCCACCGCAATGTATGCTGCCGTGACACTTAAATCTGCATCTCCGTTGATAGGTTTATTATCAACAGCAAAGCCGGTTCCGTTAGAAGTAAGAATTTCAATTTTAGGAACATTTGCACTTACCCATTCTGATAAATCTCCGTCCGCTTTAAAATTAGCAGGTGCAGTCTTTGCAATAGTAGGAACACCTTTTCCGGTATTTGTAGTTGCAGTATTTAAGAAAGCAGGATCAGAAATATTTCCAGCCGCGTCTTTACAAACAACTGCATAATACTTTGTAACATTCTGGTCTGTATTCGGTGCACGAAGAATATGTTCAACAAGTTGTGTGCCATGTGCAATATTTAATTTAACAACTTCCGCTTTTGTAACATCGGTTATTTGTTCATCTGAAGAATAAACATTATACGTTTCACCGGTTTCACCGGGAACATCTGTCCATGTAACTAAATTTTGATAATTTCCATTTACCGTACCAAGCCCTGCCGGAGGCGAAGGAGCAATCACATCGAAAACCGGATTACCGGTCCAAATTTCACTCATGTAAATAACTTTTCCGGCAATGGCGGAAGCTTCTGCCATAATTCCGAAAACACTAACTTTAGAAGAATCAAATCCCGTTGTATTATCTTGAAGGGTGAAATCTTTTAAAGCTAAAACATATTTATGCCAAGCATTATCAGTTAGAGGTTGAAAAACTTTGCCAATTTTACCTGATCCATCTTCAAATTGAATACGGATTGGACCAACACCCTCATCAACCTTCATTTTAAATTGAAGTGAATCAACAGGCCAAGAACTCGCCATATTAAAAATTGGAGAGATGTTCCAGCCAATACCGGACCATCCATTATTCCATTCGTTTCCCTGAACCCATTTAACAGCATTTAATCCAGTAACCGGACCAGCATTTTCTTCAAAAGAAGCAGTTGACTGCCCCCAAGTCCAAACGGTTCCAAGTGCGGTAGGGATTGTTTTACCATTAAAAAATATTTGAGGAACAGGTTTGTTACCACTTCTTACAAAACCGTCAAGTTTTAGTTCGAGAGAATCTGCCGGAATATTGGCGTTAGGATCCCAACCAGATGTAATAAACCCGATATTCCAACCGACAATTTTGTCCTTATTAAACTTATGATCATTCCAGGTAAATCCACCCCAGTTATAAGGAGTCATTACAAAACCGCTGTCACCGGGGGCAAGAGTGCCGTTTTTAGAATCGAGTTCACGGAATGGAATCTTAAGTTGATACCAGCCTGTAACCGCATCAATAGCAACAAAATTATCCATAATATATGCTTCCATAGAGTTGGCAGGGCCATCCCTATCGAAAATTGTAACCCTAAAAAGCATATTAGCCGGTAAAGTAGGAGCTTTAACAACTTTAATCCAAATTTTTAAAGTATCGTTCATACTCCAGTCCTGTGTTACACCCTCAGGGAATCTGTATTGTAATTGCGAAAAGCTTCCCCATTGATGTAATGCATCAATAGATGTAACTACATCTATTGAAGCCGCACCTTCAACCTTATCAGTCAAATCTGTTGTAACTATTTGATAGCTTGCGCCTCCTTCGACTGCAGACGTCCATACAAAATTAGTATCAGCAGCAATGTTGTCGAAACTTTCAATCATGGTCTGCGAGTTAGCTATAAAAGACCAAGAAAGAAAAATAAAAACGAAAAGTTTTTTCATTACTTTTCTCCTTTGTTAGTTAGTTGATAGTTGTTTAGTTCAATGAAACAATTCAATTAATTAAAATAAACAAATCTATAAAATGCTTTTTCAACTTAGTTCCTAAGACTCCAGAGACCAACAATACATAATAAAATAGATGCCGACATTACAAGGGATGATCTGTCTCTGCTGACCAAACCTAAATGATTCAACTGAAAATGTTGGTTGTAAAAATTGATAACCCAATTGCATCCTAACCACTATTTCTTCATGCTAAAAAATAACCTTCGGTAGTTTTTCTTACTTCCGCAAATAGAGAAACTCTATGCTTAGCCCTACCTCTAAGTAGCCTACTAAGATTAAACTATCGAAAATCGAAAAAGACACCATAAAAACTTTTCTTTATAAGGCAGGTATTTGAAACATAAAAGATGCCACGTATTTCTTTTATAAAAGAATGAAAATTTCCAATTTTTCGATGATTAAATCTTTTTAAAGTGTTCTCTATTTATTAAAATAATAAGACGCGCTTATTAATTTAATAACTACACTGCGCCGTTTGGTGAAAAGAGTTTTGCTTAAACCTTCTGTCAATTCACTAAAAGAATTCTTTTTATTTAGAATCTTAAACAGGTTAAGAGAAAAACGAGAAACAAGCAGAAGACACGTTATATCGGACAATTGACTAAGCGAAACTTATTCAACGGCATAGATAGTGATATATGAATGTTGTGTTTGTTCTGCTAAGTGGCAAAAATTTAATTTAAGAAAACTCAATCCGATTTTTATCAACAAATTTGAATGGGATGACTTTTCATCAAAACTATATAGAACCAATGGAATCGATTATGAGAACACAAATAAAAATTATTGCGTCACTTCTAATATTATTTTTGATGAACTTAAATGCCGGACCTATATTGCTAAACAAAGCGGGTTATTCTGTTAACTCCACCAAAGTTGTTTTTCTCACAGCAGCACCTGATAGTTTTTTTGTTACCGATGCATCAAGCAGCAAAATTGTTTTTCGAGGTAAAGCGGAGTTTGTTAGTTCCAACGATCCGGCAACAGGATTAACAATTTATAAAGGTGATTTTAGTTCTTACCAACAATCCGGCAAGTATTACATCATTGATAATTTGGGGAATAAATCTTCGCAATTTCTAATTGCCGATACAGTTTTTAATTCTGTTTATAAAAAATCTCTTAAAGGATTTTATTATCAGCGGTGCGGCATGCAATTGCTTCTACAACACGCGGGTGTTTATTTTCATATGCAGTGTCATGCAGCCGATGGAACTTTTCATTCCAGCACCGACACAACCGGAAGCATTGATGCAACCGGTGGATGGCATGATGCCGGCGATTATGGAAAATATATTGTGAACGCGGGTATTTCAACAGGAACATTATTGATGGCTTACGAAATGTTCCCCGATAAATTCACCTACGATGATCTCAACATTCCGGAAAGTGGGAATAATGTACCGGATATTTTGGATGAAATCCGCTTTGAACTGAATTGGTTTTTCAAAATGCAACGTGCCAACGGTGCGGTATTTACCAAATGTACCCGGGAACAGTTTGAAGGTTTTATAATGCCACAGTTCGATACCGAGAAAAGATATGTTTACACTCCCAGCAGCACTGCAACAGCAGATTTTGCGGCGGTTATGGCAAGGGCTTACCGTGTTTTCAAAAAGTATGATACTGCTTTTGCGGATAAATGCTTGGACGCATCAAAAAAAGCATGGACTTATCTTGAAGCCCATTCTCAAATTTTTCCAACTGGAGGTTTCAAAAATCCAACAGGTACTGCGACTGGAGAATACGGCGATTCCAACGATAGTGATGAAAGGCTTTGGGCTTCTGCGGAATTATTCATCAGCACAACGGAAAATATGTATCACACTTATTATTTAGCAAACTATAAAAAGAACGGTTTATTTACTACCAGCATGGCGTGGCCAACAATGGCATCTATGGCAAATCTAACTTACTTATTCGGAACGATTTCACAGATCGATCAATCAGTTAAGACCGAACACAAAACTGCATTGAACAATTATTGCGCTACACTTATTGCCCGCGGAAAGCTTGATGGATTAGGTGTTGTTCTCCAAACAAGTGAATACTATTGGGGAAGCAATTCCGAAGTGTTAAACAAATCGATATTACTTATTGCCGGTTATCAACTAACCAATACAACAGATTATTACGAAGCTGCATTAAATCAACTCAACTACATTTTAGGCGCTAACGGAAATGATATTTCATTTATTACCGGAATTGGTGATAAGCGGGTGATGCATCCGCATCATCGTACTTCACAAGCGGATCCCGTAACCGAACCTGTACCTGGTTTAATGGCTGGTGGACCAAATAAAAATCGTGATGATGAGTATATGAAACAGAATATTCCCAGTTCAACTCCACCGGCACTTTGTTATGTTGATAATTGGCAGAGTTATGCTTCCAATGAAATATGTATCAACTGGAATGCACCGCTTGTTTTTGTTGCCGGCTATTTTAACAACGGTTCTCTAACTGTTGGTATGAAAAAAGATTTGGAAAAAATTCCAATTGAATTTCATCTTGATCAAAATTATCCTAATCCGTTTAACCCAAGTACCGTTATTAATTATCAGTTATCGATAAACAGTTATGTTACGTTTAAAGTTTATGATAACCTTGGAAGGGAAGTAGCGACATTGGTAAATGAAGAAAAACAACCTGGTAGCTATGAAGTTTCTTTCAACCCACAACAAACAACAAACTCCGCCTTCGGCGGAAAACAAATTGCAAGCGGTGTATATTTTTATCAACTTCGGGCAGGTAATTTTGTGCAAACAAAAAAAATGATAGTTTTGAAATAGGACTATGTCGTAGAGAGAAACTAGAAGGTTTCAATGATACCACATACTTTTCTAAAAACAATTATTCAACCAACCCAATTTCAATTCGCTCAATCTTGTAATTTTGCAATCTTTCAATCTGTTTGAATGCGATTTGATTACGTCTTACATGCGGTCCAGAAGACATACTGAGTTGTGACTAAATCGATACCGCCAGAATCAAAAACTCGTTCATCCATTCGTCTTACGACAGAGATGTCATTCTCTATTTAAGCAAAGTCATCTTTTTAATTTTAACATAATTTCCAGATTGGAATTTGTAAAAATACGCCCCGCTTGCAAAGGCTTTACCACTAAAAGAAACATCATATGTTCCTGCTTCTTTTACTTCATCAACCAATGTCGCTACTTCCCTTCCAAGCACATCAAACACTTTAAGAGAAACTTTGCCGCTAACAGGTAGTTGATAGCTAATTTTTGTTTCCGGGTTAAACGGATTGGGATAATTTTGATTCAAGTCAAAAGTTGTGGGAATTTCACTTTTTTCCCCTTCAACATCTGTAACGGTTCCGCCAATATTATAGTATGGCTTATACGCATTCTTCAATGTTTCGCCAACAGGTTTTAAGGTTGTCCTATCCATTGGATAGAGTCCCATACTTTGAAATCCAAATTTCTGTCCCGCTGTGTACCAATCAAAAATACACCACCAGGTAATTCCGTTTAGAAATCCGTTCGCGTTATATTTTCCAAATTCATTGATGGTGGAAAAGAGTTTAAATGCTTTATACGTTTCGTTAAAAACCGTTACCTGTCTTGCAGAAGAAGAACCGTCTTCGGTGGACCAATATCCGAACTCGGAATTCATAACCGGTTTGCCGGGATTATTGGATTTGACTTGCACTAAAAAATTACTGGTTCCGGCATAATAATAAGAGCCGTAAAATATTCCGAAGTACATTGTCCAGGAGGCAGCATCACATGGCTGTTGCGAAGCGTCAGCTGGTCCCGGTCTATCGGCTGCGGCTGATTGGGTTATCAACCTTCCGTCGTTAAAGTGAATCTGATAATCATCTTTGATAGTTTGAATATAAGTTTTGCGTTCTTGTTCAATTAAACTTTCATTCTGAGTGCTCCAAAAGAAAATTGAAGGACGATTAAAATCTTTTAAAACCATTTCTCTAAACATTTGTTGATGAATGTGGCGAACATTGTTTTGAATATCCCAGGCTGCCACATCATCAAACCAAAAGACGGGAATTTCCTCCCAGACTGCAATGCCTAAACGATCTGCAATTAAATAGGTGTAAGGATTATTTGGATAATGTGCGGTGCGAAGAAAAAGAGCGTTAATACTTTTTACTTTTAGCAAATCAGTAAAAATGGTGTCCTTCGGAACACTTCGTCCGTACAACGGATGATCTTCGTGGCGTGCTACTCCCGCAAGGAAAACGGGATTGCCGTTTAATAAAATTTTGTCTGCGCTTGTTTCAATTTTTCTTACACCGAACTGCGTATAAAACTCATCTAAAAGTTTTCCGCCTTCTTCTAAAGTGATTTTTGCGATGTAAAGATTTGGATTTTGCATTGACCACAATTTAAATTCGTCTATCGGAAATTCTCCGGAGAAGGGAGTAACCGAATCTTGCAAAGTTAAATTGAAAGCTAAACTTGAACCGGGAGTTCCAAGAAGCTCATATGTTTTTTCGTTTGAAATATTTGTACTGTCGATGTTCGCCGAAAAAACTTGCACGGTTGCAGTAACATTTTTAGAAACGCCGGTCTTGTTGAAGAGGACTCCATTAAACGTAACTTTATTGTTTGCGCCATCGGTTTTAAAATCTGTACGCGAA
>JALNWB010000184.1 GCA_023231105.1 Ignavibacteriaceae bacterium
CCGGCAAATTATATCTTTGCAGTTTTGCATAATCACTTGCAAAAATAATTTTACCTGCCGAACATATTTTTCCCATTGCCTCCCAGACAGCATTCACTTTTTTTATGCGGTCTTGAGTAAGTGTAGGGCGGTTATTATTAAATTGATTTTGCGTCTGGTTTGCTTCATCAAGCTCAACGGCAAACTGCTGTATCTGCGTAATATTCTCATCAGTAAAATTAACTTCGTTTAATTTCGCTTTATACTTTTGGCAGGTAGCATAAACGCTTTTCATAAAAAGAACCATTTTATCCTGTCCATTTCTTGCTTTATCATAATCTCTGTACCCGAATTCAATCTGTTTACCGAGATCGCCGGGAAATGCTTTATCAATAAAATATTTCGAGGCTTGAAACTTATCCCTGTTCAATTTCATTTTCTCCTCAACTACAGCAGTATAACTAACCGCCATACCGTTAACAGCTTCATCATCAGGAGCCGCTTCTGCAAGAGAGATTTTATTACCGTACTCATCAAGAAAAGAAGCTGAAAAGGAAGGATCGAAGTACTCAAATCGAGTTTTATCTTCGATTAAAAATCCCTTCTTATCTTTTGCCGCTTCAATCATCAGAGAATCAGCAACATTGAATAACCGTTTTTCTTCGATTGCCTTGCGCATTTGTACCACCTTTTTATTTGTTTGAAATTATTTAGTAACCAAATCTTTTCAAGTTCATATCAATTTTTCCTTTGCGTTCGTTGCGTCTTCTTTGCGCTCGTTGCGAGAAACAATACTGAGTGCAGTCGAAGTATCTCGCAAAGCTCGCTACGAACCGCAATGTTCGCAACGTCTGAAATATTTAAGTAAAAATCTCTTTCGTTAAAGAGCTACATGTTTTCTTCAAGTAGCTGTCTGTTCCTGGTAATAAGCTTCTCTCTTTCAATTGTTAGTTAAATAGTTCCGTCTTAAAGCTAAATCCTTTCGTCATTCCGTCAAATCTTTTCGTTAAAAAACTGACTTCTTTCGGACTATAGTTACTCTCTTTCGTAGTATAGCTAACCTCTTTCGCCCTATAGTTACCCTCCTTCGCCTGCGAAATTGGTTAAAAAACGCATATTTTGAGTAAAATGTTCAGATTTGCGGGTTTGAGGGAAATTACCAAACTTAGAATTACCGGCGAATCTGCTTTTCGTTAATGCTTTTAATGACATTCTATTTAAAGAAAAGAAAAATTGCACAAAGAAAATGTTTTTTTGGCTTAATTTTTGATCCTTGAAGATTGAAGATTGAAGATTGAAGATTGAAGATTGAAGATTGAAGATTGAAGATTGAAGTAAACTTTGATAGAAATACTTCTATTTTGTCAAAGTTTCTTTTAACCCAAACACTTGTAATTATTTCAAGATCAAACAAACCCATAAACATATCGCCATAATAATTTTATTATTGATTACTATCACATAAGAAAATTGAACAATCCCAAATAAGTGGTTGAAAAATAAACAACTGAAAAATTAAACGCAATAAAGTAATTGGGAAATCGCCACATTTTTTTTCTTCATGTATGAACAAATTTCATTCACAAATCTGTCTGCCTCCTGCACAGAAACACGAAGAAAAAAGTTATATAACAGTTCCGCGTTTCAAAATTATTTTACATAAACTCTTTAAAGAGAGTTTCGAAATCTTCAAGCATCTTTTCATCAAGAGTGAAAGTAACATAATCGGCAAAATTATTTAACACGATCAGTGAATTAATGCTTACGTCTTTTTTCTCAAGGTCGGCAATTTTTTTAGAAACATTATGATTCAGAATTCGTATGTCTTCATAAATGTTTATAAGATTTGTCATTTCCCAATCAGGCTCTCCTCCCTTTTTCCATTTAACATATTGAGCTAAAAGATAAGTCGATAAAACTCGCATCTCGGTTTCTTCTAAAGTTGCAAATGGAAGATGGGTAGGAATAAGTGGTTTCAATCTCCCCATTTTCGGGCAGCCGGAAGTTACCATCCGGATACCGAGCATACTACTTACTCCGGATTGCACTGAAGTTGTTTTGCTATAATTTCTATTATTAGTTTCTACAATTATTTCTGCTTCGTCAAATGAATTGTAATCTTGAAAAGTTTTGATAATATCCGTTAAATTTATTGCTAGTGGACAATATTCATGAACTGCCGGATCAAGTTCGCAATGAGGGCATCTAAAATTTTGTAGTTTGGTCCACTCAGGATAGGATTCATTTTTTTTGTAGATAATATTAAGAGATGAATTATCTACCGAAACGACAAAAGTTTTCTGCAGTCCGCTCTTTAATCGAAATGTGTAAGAAAAGTTAAGTACTTCTTTATCTGTCATTTTAAAATGTTTTTATTATTGCAGTGGCAATATAAAAATTTTAAATAAAGAAATTGTAATATTTTTTCCCGATGTGATTTGTAAAACTCATCGTTTAATTTCTAGAAACATGAAATGAAGCTACTCCTCCTTCAATTTCTATAAATATTTTCTTTTTGACGGAAGAGAAATTTTCTGTCTGAAAGAGGTCTTCCGAAATTTCCTTAAAGCCTTCAAAATTTGTGCTTGCCAGGGAAGTTTCCCTTTTTATTTGCGCTCCGGCGTCTTTAGGCAAAATAATCCTAACTGATGCCGCACCTGCTTCTACACGAATGTTCATCGTATCCGAAGCAAATTCTTTAACTTTCATTGTACAACTTGCAGCGCCGGTTTCAAGATTTATTTTTTCAACTTTAAGGGAAGAAAGGTCCATATCAACATCTGCGGCTCCAAGTTCAAAATCGAAAGTATAATTCGGTTTATTATTAAATCCAACTTCAAGCCGGCGATGATCATTCTTATTTAAATTAAGGTGGACATTCTCCATGCTGATATCGAAATCATAGTTGTCTTCTTGTTTATCAACATCTACGGAAAAAAGTTCTTTCATGCCTCCGGATTTAACCGTTACTAAATTCGAGTCATCGCCGCGGATTTCAATTCTTCCTGCCCCCATTTTAAAAGTGGCATTAACCGTTTTAACCTTGTTATCAAAGGGTTCGGAAAATTGTTCGACTGTAGAGAACGTATGAGCTTTGTCATCCCAATCATCCCACGGCAGCCATGATTTCGAGAAAAAGCTGAAAAGAACAAGCGCAAATACTAAACCCGATAATCCAGAGAAGGTTAACTTTGCATAGTTATTTGATGAAAGAACGGATAGTCCAATGAGAATAAGCGATAGGGGCCAATAATTATAAAAACCGGCAATAGATAAATGCACATGCATTACTTCAACTAATAAATATATAACGCCAAGCGTTAAAAATAAAACGCCCCAAAACAGTTGTTTAGATTTCATTGTTGTGCCTCAAATTCTTTTTCTTTTTTGAAAGTATTAAAAATCATCCAAAAGCCGACACCAATTAAAACAATAGGAAAGATATTTTCAAAAGAAATATTCATAAAAAGATTGTCTGCTAAAAATATAACCCCAAGGACAATCAATATTCCGCCAAATATTTTTTCTCTTTTCGCTTTTCTTTTAGCCTTCTCGACCGATCTTTCTTTCACTTTTTCTTCAGGCTCTTCTGCCGGTTGAGTTGTCCCAACAAGCTCTTCTTTCGGAATAATGATGGCGCTGACAAAATAAATAATTAATCCAGCACCGCTGAAAAAAACAAGACAGACGAAAGCAATTCGCACAAAGACAGGGTCAATATCTAAGTATTGAGCAATACCACCGGCAACACCGGCAATCATTTTCTCTGTTCGAGAACGATATAATCTTTTTGTCATCACAATCTCCTTTTAAGTTTCACCAGCAAAAATATATTTTTTGTTCATCAAAAACAGAGATTCTTTATCTACGGTAAATTCTTTAGATATGCGGTAGTATTGACTGTTCTAAAATTCCGCACAACCATAAATGGATTGTGCTACACACATAAATCCCGATAAATCGGGATACAATTTTCTCATCATCGTTAGGATGATTTTTTCGATCAGCGATACCGTTTATGGTATCGCTGAATTTCGTGTTATGTTTTTGTTTTTTTCATAAACCGTAAACTTAATAAACTTGCTGATGTAGCAAGTCCAACTGACAGTCCAATCCAAATCCCTTGAACATTTAATCCAAAATTGAATGCAAGCAAAGCGCCAAGTGGAATACCGACAATCCAGTACGCTATAAATGTTACAGCAGTGGGGTACTTTACGTCTGAAATTCCCCGCAATATTCCTAAACCAACACATTGTACGCCGTCAAAGATTTGAAAGAATGCCGCGATGAGAATCAGCGAAGCGGCAATAATTTTAACATCGGGATTATTGATGTAGAGTTCCGGTAATAAATTATTTGTGAGAAAGAAAAGTATTCCGCAAAGACTCATAAATCCGGCGGCTAACATGAGTGCGCTCAATCCCGCACGCTGAGTTTCAACCTTATTTCCTTCTCCCACAAATTTAGCAACGCGGATAGCCGCAGCAGCGGAAATGCCTACAACCATCATATAAGTTATCGAAGCGATACTTAATGCTATTTGATGCGCGGCTAATTGACGCGCGCCAAACCAGCCAATCATAATTGCTGTTAAGAAGAATGCACCGACTTCAAAGAAATATTGGACTCCGCTTGGTAAGCCTAAAGCAAGAATTTCTTTCGTTACTTTCCAATCAATTTTATAATGAAGAAGATTTGGCCGATATTTTTTTACTCGAAGATTTTGATTGAGAAAATAAATAAGCATGCACATCATGAAAAAGCGTGAACTGAGCGTTGAGATCCCGGCGCCGTTCAATTCAAGTCTCGGAAAGCCAAAATTTCCGTAAATCAAACAATAATTTCCGAACACATTTACCAGATTTGCGACCAGAACAATAATCATTGCCGGACGCATAATCGACATTCCTTCGAGAAAATGTTTGTATGTAAGGAACGTCATCATCATCGGAATAGAAAAAGATAAAATGCGTAAGTATGGAATAGCATATTCAACAACTTTTTCTTTTTGATGCATCAAGTGTAAAAGTTCTGCTGAAAAATAGGTGATGATGCCGAGCAGAATTCCGATAAAAACATTAATCGCCAAAGCCTGCTTTAAAATATTTCCATATTGTTCGGCTTTTCCGCTTCCGACGGCATTGGCAACAATTGGAGAGACGGCATACGTTACTCCCATTCCGATTACAAAAATGAGAAAGAATATTCCGTTAGCTAACGAAGAAGCTGCAAGCGGGTAATAACCAATCCGCCCAACCATTGCGTTATCAACAACACCCATAAGGATGATACCTAATTGCCCAACAATTACCGGGAAAGCAAGTTGCATTGTCTCACGCAAATGCAAAGGGAAACTTTTAATTTTTGTAACTGGATCGATTTCTGAACTTGTCATAAGTTTAATTATAATTGTATTACAAATTTGTAAAAATAAATTGAAAGAAAGTTAAAAATTCTTTTGGCATCATTAGCGCTTTTCATCTTTTTATTGACCTATGCAGGAATAATTTTCACCCGTTTCCCCTGGTTAAATATCGATAGACCCAGCGCTGCCTTTTTCGGTGCGGTTTCTATGGTCGTTTTCGGCATCCTTACATTTGATGAATCAATATCTGCAATTGATTTTAATACCATCGCCTTATTACTCGGAATGATGATGTTAATCGCAGTGCTGGAAATAGACGGGTTTTTTCTTCTAATCTCCGAAACAACAATTTCATTAGCAAAAACACCTCAACAGCTTTTATTGCTTATCATTTTCGTTACCGGAATTTCAAGTGCATTTTTAGTAAACGATGCCGTTGTTTTGCTCTTTACTCCCGTGGTAATTTCAATTTGTAAAGGAACGAAGCGGCAGCCTTTGCCTTATTTGATAGCGGAGATAATGGCGTCAAATTCGGGAAGCGCTTTAACGATAACCGGAAATCCGCAAAATATTTTAATTGGGATTCAATCCAATTTTGCTTTTGGGCAATTCATGCTTTACATGTTCCCTATTGCTATCGGCGGTTTATTTATAATTTTTTATACTATTAAATTTTTCTTTAAAGATGAATTTGCGGGCGGTACTCGTTTATTTTGTAATTTGGAAAAAGAAGAATGGAATTATGCGTCAATGAAATTTTCAATTCCGATTTTCATTTTTGTAATTGTGGCATTTTTCTTTAGTAAGGAATTCCATGTTTCCTACCCGGTAATAGCTTTAACCGGAGGATCGCTGGTTCTGCTGTTGGGAAAGATAAAACCATCAAAAGTAATTAAAGAGATTGACTGGGTGCTGCTTCTTTTTTTTGCAAGTCTGTTTATTGTAGTCAAAGGGATTGAAAAATACCAGTTGCTTGATCCGTTTATTCACCACTTTAAAATGAATGCTTCTTTATCCGGTATTCTATCTCTTCATGGATTGAGTTTAATTCTCTCACAGGTTGTGAGTAACGTTCCATTTGTAATTTTGATGCAGCCATTGTTAAAACCACTTCATAACCAAATGCTTTGGCTGGCTTTGGCTTCAAGTTCAACGCTTGCCGGAAACTTCACAATCATCGGAGCGATGGCAAATCTTATAGTAATTGAGATCGCGAAAAAGCAAGGTATTCATGTGAACTTTTTTACTTTTCTAAAAATCGGAGCGGTAGTAACTTTTTTTTCGTTAATGCTTTCAGTTATTTTGATTTACTTTTATGCGTTATAATAAGAAGACCCTATGAACGAATATTTTCGTTTCCCTCGTATCACAGATTATTAATCTGTGATACAAAATTCAAGTTTATAAATAGTCTTTGTTGATGTAAGTGTATTTCCACTTTTCCCAAGCATCAATCAAACCGGCTTTGACCGGATTCTCAAGGACATAATTAATAGTAAAATACAGTTCTTTATCATCTCGAATAAGTCTGTCAAAACTTTCAGCCTGCCAGAAAATGCCTTCTCGATCCAGAACCTTATTACTCTCACTAGCAGAGGTTCGTTTTATAGACTGCATTATTTTCGCAATACCTTTATTATTTGGAATCAATTTGAAAATTAAATGTATATGATTTGGCATAATACAATAGCAAATTATTTTGTACTGATTCTCATCATAATAATGAATTGTACTTTGACATATTTTAGCAATTCTCTCATCTGATAAATATCTTGGCAAATAACTGTTTGTATTCAGTAGTTCTTCGTACTTATTTAAAATATTTTCTAACTTCACTAATACTAATTTGTTGAGATCAATTTTCATTTCTGAGATATATATTTTATTCAACTCGCTAAGAATTGCATTTGGCATACTTCCAAATAGACGATAAGTAATAAAGTAAGTTCCATCATTGTAATATA
>JALNWB010000185.1 GCA_023231105.1 Ignavibacteriaceae bacterium
GCTTTAAGAACAGTCAATAACTTTGGATGTCCATTTCCATTTTCGCTTAAATGCCTCTGCACATTTTCCACTTGAATTATTGTAGCGTCTATTATCATTCCAATTGAGATTGCAAGTCCGCCGAGGGACATTAAGTTCGCGCTGAGTCCTACAAACTTCATCACCACAAAGGTAACGAGTAGAGAAAGGGGTAGTGCAATCAATACAACAAAACTTCCTCTAAAACTTCTCAATAATAAATATAAAACGATAAGAACAAGTATTGCGCCTTCAAGCAAGGCTTTGTTCACCGTATTAACGCTTGCGTTTACAATATCGCTTCTATCGTAATAGGGGATTATTTTGATCCCGTTTGGAAGAACATTGTTTTCATTTATCTCTTTAACTTTTTCCTTTACTCTTTCAACCACATCTCTGCTGTTCTCGCCTCGAAGCATCATTACAATTCCGCCAACGGATTCATCAACTCCGTTTTTCATCGAAGCCCCCATTCGTACAGCTTCACCGATCTTCACTTCCGCAATATCACTTATGGAAGTCGGCGTTCCTTCATGGGATTTCAGCACAATATTTTCTATGTCGCCAATGTCCTTGATCAATCCAACTCCGCGAACAATATATTGATCGGAATTTCTTTCAAGAATATTTCCGCCCACATTTTGGTTATTATTCTCAAGTGCGGTATAAATGTCATCGGCAGTTATGGAATATTTCAACAGTTTTTCCGGTGACACAATTACTTGATATTGTTTAAAGTAACCGCCGAAAGAATTTATTTCATTTACCCCGGCAACACTTTTTAATTGCGGTGTAACTATCCATTCTTGTATGGTTCTCAAGTTTGTTAAATAAGAAATCTGGCCAAGTGAATCGGCAGGCATCTTTCCTTCGAGAGAATATTGATAAATTTCTCCCATTGCCGTAGCGATCGGTCCCATTGCAACCTCAACACCTTTGGGAACACTTTCTTTTGCTTCGCCCAACCGCTCAAAAACCAACTGGCGTGCAAAATAAATATCAACATCATCTTTAAATACTATTGTTACTATTGAAAGTCCGAACTTTGTTACCGAACGCATTTGTTCTACATCAGGCAAACCACGCATTGCCATCTCAATCGGGTAGGTTACATTCCGTTCAATTTCTATTGCAGAAAGACCATCCGCGTGGCTTACTACTTCAACTTGTATATTCGTTACATCCGGGAAAGCATCAATCGGTAATGTCAGATATGAATACATTCCGAAGGCAACTATGAGCAGAGAAAGAAATATTATCATTCCTTTCTGCTTTAGCGTATATGAAATTATTTTTTCTAACATTAGAGTTCATCTCCCTCTAATTCTTCTTTTTTCAACTCACTTTTAAGATAGAACACGCTTCTCGAAGCGACTTTTTCTCCCTCTCTCAAACCTTCTTTAATTTCAATCCGGTTATCCACAGAAATTCCGGTAATTACTATTCTCTTTTCAAAAGCCTGCACGCCGCTTGGCGTGGTTGAATCGCTTGTTTGAACAAACACATATTCTTGCCCGGTTTCTTTAACTACAGATTCTTCCGGAATCATAATTGCCTTTGCATTTATACCAACCGGTATTTTTAGTTCACCAAACATTTGTGGTTTCAATTTGTTATTTGCGTTACCAAACTCACCTCGCACCGTGATAGTTCTTGAATGTTCATCTACGGTTTGGCCGATATAAATTATTCTTCCGGTAAATTTTTCATCCGGATGCGTTGTTGAAGCGAATAATGTAGTTGTCTTCTGATTGATCTTGTCTATATCTTTTTCATAGATCTGTCCGTCAACCCAAACCGTATTTGTATTGATTACTTTGAAAGCGTTTGTTGTAGCGTCAACTAACTGCCCTATAACAACATTCCTTTCAACTACAACACCGTTGATTGATGATTTGATCGGTAATGTGCCGGATGTATGTTCATCACTCATCTTTCCATCGGTTACGTCTTCATCACTAAGACCGACTGAATGAATTTTTTTATCTTCAGCTTTGAATTCTGCAAGAGCTTTTTCATATTCAGCTTGGCTTTCCAATAATGATTTTTGCGATCCTATCTTTTCATCATATAATTTTTTCTGTCTTTCATAATTTGCTTTCGTGTAATCTAACGCAGCTTTTGCTATCAAGAAACCGGCTTTAATTTCTCCAATATCTAGACCTTCAACAGTCATCAAAACCTGTCCGGCTTTTACATAATCCCCAACCTTAACAAATACCTGGTGAACTCTTCCCTGAACAAGAGATCCTATCTGCGCTTCATTATCCTGGTTGGTTATTACTTTTGCCGGTATTGATAGATAACCTGTAAACGGTTGAAATGTTACCATTTCGGTTTCCAATTTTATTTGCTTTATAGATACAGCGGAAAGTTTTACAACTTCACTCTGCCTTTTTGGGCTTTCTTCTTTTTTAGTTTCTTCCTTACCGCCACATCCCAAAAGAACAAATGCTAAAACACTTGTGGTTATTAATAATTTCATACTTGCTTTCATTTATTTCTCCAATTCTGATTTGTCAATGATATTTTGTCCAACTATTTCCTCAATCCTAAAAACTGATAGATAATGATTGAACAAGGCGTTTATATAATTATTCCGTGAGTTTATTAATGTTTGTTTAGCTTGAAGATATTCAAGATATGTTAGTTCTCCGGCATCGTAGCTTTTTATTGCGGTTCTATATATCTCTTCCGCTTGCGGAAGTATTTCACTCACATAAAGTTTTACTTGCTTAAGATTATTCTCGTGATCAGTGAACGCGCTTTTTATTTTTAACGCAATCTCATTCTTTGTTAATTGCAGTTCCGATTCAGATATAGACTGATTAGCAACTGCTTCTTGAATTTTTCCTCTTTGATCAAACATAAACCAGAGTGGAACTGATATACCGAAAGAAGCTCCATAAAATCCTTTATCACCGTCTCTCGTTTGCTTGAAATATGCTAGATTAATATTTGGTAGAAGTGATGACCACGCGAGTCCTTTTTCAACAGATGCTATTTCATAATTTAATTCAGCAATCTTTATTAGCGGATTTGTTTCTTCGAATGATTTATATATTTGTTCTAAAGTAATTTTATGATCAATAAAAACAAGCGAATCTGATAATCCGAAATTCGAATCATAACTTTGTCTTCCATACCCAAGTGAATAATTCAATTCGGCAAAGGCAATTGTAAGTTCGTTTTTCGCAACTTCCAGATTATTCTGCGCCTCAGTGTATTGAACCTTCGCAGTTAATCTCTCAAGGTTTGTTCCTTCTCCAACATTTTGTCTTATCTCTGCTTTCTTAAAAAAATCCTCCGAGATTACAAGATTCTCTTCGGCTGATTTTACTTGATATTTTTTCGCCAGAACTTTGTAGTAGCTGGTTTTCACTTGATTGATAACGCTTCTCTCAGTCAAGTTCAGTCTGTAAACAACAATCTCTTCTTCCTTGTTGAATTTGCTTCCTTTCAGAAAATAATTTGTAGGGAACTCGAAGGATTGACTTACCGCCAAAGTTTTTTCGCTGTAATTACTTAAACTCCTCTTCACCGGTGCGTATTCATAACTCACACCAACTTCCGGCTGCGGTAATGATATCCCACTCCAAAATCTTCCTTTAGAAGCAGAAATATTTCCCATTGCGCTTTTTACTTCTGGATTATTTTTTAGTCCAATTTTAATAGCTTCGTTCAAACTAAGTTTTTTGATTTCAGTTTGTCCGTTTATGCTCACCTGAATAAGTATAAATACGAACAAAACAAACAATTTGTTCATGCATTCTCCAAATAATATTATAGTGTATTTATCTGCTTTTGGCAGAAAGTAGAGTTATCCCGTAAAGGGATAAATGAAAAGAATTGAGTTTTTTAAATCAGAAAAGTTCTATTTAATAAATAGAGATCGGGAAATGGTTTTGTTGTAAGATGGTGATCAGTTATTTCAAAAGAAGTCTGTACGGAAGTAGCTTCAACTTCTTCAAAACAATGGAAACAGATATCCTTGTTAAGTTCAAGTTTGGGGAGCTCATCTTTTAAGATATTTGAGTGGGTATTTGCATTTTTAATAATTTCACAGTAATCAACACACGCTTTATTATCATTATCATGGTCGAGCAATCCTAATTCCGAATGCAAAAAAGAGAAAATAAAAAATCCCAGAAGCAGAAGAGCCGTTACTTTTTTTGCGCTATTTCTAAAAAATTCATTCATCACTTGTAAATTTATAGTTTTCATATAACCGTAGCAACTAAAACAGCATTGAAGTTTCTTCAAATTGATAGGTTCATCTTTGAAGAGGAATACAAAACTACTTATTTATCTGAAATGAAATAGGATTTTATTCATAACTTATGAGTAAAAAGTAAAACCCGACCAACACACCGATAAAGTCGGATATTTGGCGTTTTTGTAAAACTCGAGTTGCGGCTTCCGAGGTATTGAAATTCAACCCCCGTAGTTCTATCTTTGTTACGTTCAAAAATAAAAAAAGAGGATTAATTGAAGTCATTAGCAAAAGTATTGCTTTTCAGCCTTCTTTTAATTTTGGCCGGTTTTACTGCAGTTGAGCAGACAACCCCTGAAGAGAACGAGCCAAAAATAAAGGAAGCTGTCCCAGCTATTGATGTAATTAATAACGAACAAACTACAGTAATTAATTACATCCGTAAAGGAGAAATGAAAGCTTCGTGGTATGGACCCAGATTTCATGGCAGAACAACAGCAAACGGCGAGAAATTTGATCAGGAAGCTTTGACAGCCGCACACAAAACCTTACGATTCGGAACGCTGCTTAGGCTTACAAATCCAGCGACCGATAAAAGTGTTATCGTAAGAATCAATGACCGCGGTCCTTATGTTCGCGGAAGAAATATTGATGTATCTCAAGAGGCGGCTAGTGAATTAGGGATGCTACACAAAGGACTTGCCAGACTAAAAGTTGAGCAAGTTAGCCTTAAAGGGGTAAACTTTCCCGCAATTCATTTGAATTAAGAGTAAGTGATTCTAAAAAGAAAAACCCGGCTGTTAAAGTCGGGTTTTTTGTTTTAAAGCGGTAGAGACTTGCCATGGCAAGTCTCTACAATGGTATTTATAAATGAAAATGAATGGATGAATGTTTCCCATTCAGTCATTCAACTATTCAATCACTCATTCGAGAATTAAAAATTATTTGATCCCAGCTCGTTCTGTTTCTGTATCTCAATTTTCAGTAAAACTAATTTTGAAGTTAATGACTTCTGCATCATTCCCGACTTTAACCGGTGGTCCCCAGGTTCCAACGCCACTGGAAACATAAAAGTGGGTGTTGGATATTTTCTTGTAACCCCAGCTTATTTCGTAGATCATTTTGGTTACAAAACTGAAGGGCCACATTTGTCCGTGGTGCGTATGTCCGGAAAGTTGAAGATCAACATTTTGGGCGGCGGTCTCTGCCAAGCGAAACGGCTGATGGTCGAGTAGAATTATTGGTAAATCTTTCCGTGCAGATGAAACCAATTCCGCGACCGATTTTCTTTTTCCGTGAGCAAAACCGACAATACTTCCGTCTTCTCTTCCAATAATCTGAACCGAATTATCGATCGTTATCATGCTGTCGCGCAAAACTTTTATGTTATTTTCGTTTAAGAAATTATCCGCATCATTTACGTTTACAATGTATTCGTGGTTTCCGTTGATTGTGTAAACGCCGTACTTAGCTTTCAACTGGCGAAGTTCTTCATCAATTCCAATTCGTTTAAGTTGATTCGATTTATCATCTATAACATCACCGCCTATGAGAATAATATCAGGCTTCACCTGTTCCGCAAGATCGATAATCTTCTTCGCAATTCGTCCGTTGTTTACCGGGGTAAAGTGGGAATCGGAGAAATAAAAAATATTAAGCGATGTTAATGCTGAATTTTTCTTCGGAATAGAAAGTTGTATCGTTTTCAACTTAATATTATTGGCGTTGATGTAACCCAACGTTACCGTGATGAAAACAAGAAGGAGAACTATTAATCCGGTAAGCAATTTGGTTTTGGCGTAATCTTGAAGAAGAAACTGCGGGAAGAATGGAAAAAATCGGTTGATGAGAACGAAAATGTCGATTACCAAAAGCGATAGAAGAAAATAGCCCAGCAATGCGAACCAGAAAGAACCGATCCAGAGGAAAACATCATACACAACCGAATTAACGTTTGAGAGAAGACTCTTCGTTAAAATGTACGAAAAAGCAGCGACAACAAACAGAACCGAAAAGAACGCCTTTGCGTAGATCGATTGAAACTGAAACGCCTGCATAGCCCGAACATAAACGTAAAAATTAGCCGAGCTGTAAACGAGGAAAAATATTGCGAAAAAGACTGCCATAAATTTTTTACTTTTTTATCCTACAACATTGGGGGGAAATGATAAGTTCAAATTGGTCATTGGTCAATCGTCACTGGTCATTAATAACTACTGACGAATGACTATTGACTAATTGCTTTATTATGAAGCTAACGAGTAATTGTTGTACTTAGCAACAAAAAAATCTTGTCTCTGTTTTTTTACAGTGATTACAATTTCTTCAAGTTTGGTGGCTACTGCGTCAGAAATCCATTCTTCTCCACATTGTTGACAAACAGTTGCGGGAACTTCCTTAACAATAATCACCCCTTGCTTATAATTTGCGGTGAAACTCGTTTCCGATTCTGTTTTTACCCCGCCGCAAATCGGACAAATATCTTTTTTCATGATTTAATCTCTACCATTCTTTTTACTTTTATCTTTCCACTTTTTACTGCCTACATGTACTCATCCCAGCTTTTTACCTGCAACTCACCGGCGGTATATTTACGCAGAGATTTTACAAACCGTTTTGCAAATTGCAAATTAGTAATAAGAGGAATATTCAAATCAACTGCACGGCGGCGGACAAGGTAATCGCTGTCGAGTTCTTCTTTCTCTGAAGTTTTGGGAATATTTATAACGAGATCAATTTTACCGTCTTGCAAGTGGGAAAGTATCCCGGGTTCTTGATTATCAAATGGACGGTGAAGTGTTTCCACTTCAATTCCGCTTTCGCCGTAAAAGTCAGCGGTTCCTTTGGTTCCGTAAAACTTCAATCCCATTTTGCGGAGTGTTTTTAATTCCTCAAGGAATTCCGCTTTCTCTTTCAACGTTCCGGTTGAAAGCAAAACACCTTTCTGCGGAATTTTAAATCCAACCGACAACATACTTTTCAAAAATGCTTCGTTAAAATCATCGCCGAGGCAAGCAACTTCTCCTGTCGATGACATTTCA
>JALNWB010000186.1 GCA_023231105.1 Ignavibacteriaceae bacterium
GATCTTCCAACTATAGCCATCGTAAGATTCTGCATAACCTGTATTTGGGGCAAATCCAGGTGTAAGAATCGCGAACCACATTTTAAACTTACCTTCGTCATAGATTACTTTTGGTTGATTACAAATAGATTGAGGGTAGTTTGTACTTGGCATTTTTAACACTGGATTCATTTCATAATCACTCCACGTAGCCGAAGGCTTCGTTCCCCAATTTACTAAAATATAAATATTTCCAAGCCCTGTGCTTGTTGGGATGAGTGTTAAATTAACTTGTGTGGTAATTCCATCTTGAACATTTACCGCAGTTTCACCTGCATAAACAATGGTTTGGAGACTATCATACGCATTAACATTTAATTGCCATGTACCAGTTGGAATGTTGTTGAGAGATAAATCTGCGGAGGTATCATTTATTAAATTGAGAGAGGCTTTGAGTGTATCAAAGTCGGTTCGGGAAAGAATAGCTTCCACCAGAACAACATTCTTGGGAGCGTTTTCTTTATCAATCTTAAAAAGCAATCCGCCTTTATTGGCATTTTTTTCAACTTCCACCGTTACAATTTTTTCTTTGCATCCGGTGAGGTAAAAAAGAGATAGTCCAACAATAGTTATTAAGGAATATCTAAACATAAAACCTCCGGTAATCTTCATTCAAAAGTAGCGTTTCAAGTTATTAAGTGCAAGCGTAAATTTTTCCATAAACCAACATCAATTTACGACCAACCACAATCAACCAACAACTAACTTTTTCTCCATTCCACTTCTTTTTAGTATTTTGAACGAAGAAAATTTGAAAACTTCAATAAATATTCGAGGCGTATGTTAGAGCAGCAAAGAACTATAAAAAATGAAGTTGCCATTACCGGTATCGGGCTTCATACGGGCACAACATGTACGATGACATTTAAACCGGCGCCGGAAAATTACGGCATCCGGTTTGTCCGCACAGACTTAGGCGGCAACCCGGAAATTCCGGCATTGGCAGATTACGTAGTTGATATTTCCCGCGGAACAACATTAGGAATTGGCGAAGCAAAAGTTCACACGGTTGAACATGTACTTGCCTCCGTTGTCGGTCTGCAGATTGATAATATTATAATTGAATTGGACGGGATTGAACCGCCGGTGGGCGATGGAAGTGCAATGCCGTATGTTAATAAACTTTTAGAAGCCGAATTCGTTCAACAGGAAGCGCCGAAAGATTATTTGATCATTGATGAAACAGTAACGTATCATAATGAAGAAAATCAAATTGATATTGTCGCTCTTCCGCTTGATAGCTATAGAATTACCGTTATGGTTGATTATCAAAATCCCGCGCTCGGAAGCCAGCACACCGGACTTTTCGATCTGGAAAAAGAATTTGTCTCCGAATTTGCTCCTGCAAGAACATTTTGTTTTTTAAGTGAAGTTGAAAAACTCTCCGATCTCGGATTGATTAAAGGAGGCGACATTGATAACGCGGTTGTTATCATCGATAAAGAAGTTGAAGAAGGGGAACTTGATCATTTAAAAAATATTTTGGGAATTGAAAACGAAGTTACCGTCGGAACAAACGGAATTCTTAATAATAAAACTTTGCATTTTAAAAATGAACCTGTCCGCCACAAACTGCTTGATATGATTGGTGATTTTGCACTTATAGGCGTTCCGATTAAAGCCCAAATTCTGGCTGCACGCCCCGGGCATAAAGCCAATGTAGAATTTGCAAAAATGATCCGCAAATTATATCAGCAAAAAAAACTTGTTCGCAAATTTCAACACGTTAAAAAAGAAGGCGTCGTCTTTGATATAAACGCCATCATGAAAATTCTTCCGCACCGCTATCCTTTCCTTTTAGTTGATAAAATAACTCATCTTGATTTAGACAAAAAAGTTATCGGTGAAAAATCTGTAACAATTAATGAACCGTTTTTCCAGGGACATTTTCCCGGGCAGCCGATCATGCCGGGCGTTATGATCATTGAATCGATGGCGCAGACCGGTGGAATTCTTTTGCTTAATTCATTTCCTAATCCCGAAGAAAAACTTGTAATGTTTATGCAGATCAATAACGCTAAATTCAGAAAGACTGTTGTTCCCGGCGATCTTTTAACGCTTGAAGTTGAGTTGGTGAACAAGAAAAGTAAAGTTGTAACCATGAGCGGAAAAGCTTATGTGAATGATACCCTGGTTGCCGAAGCAGATTTTATGGCGGCTATAGTTGATAAAAATGGAAACTCAAAAAATTCTTAAAATATAAAATGACAGAAATACATCCGACCGCAATTGTTAGTCCGAAAGCCCAATTGGGAGAAAACGTCCGCGTTGACGCGTATGCAATAATTAAAGATAACGTTATCATAAACGATGAAACATACATTGGTCCGCATGCAGTAATTTATGATGGTGCCCGCATCGGCAAGAAAGTAAAAATTTATCAATCGGCTTCCATTGCGCACGTACCGCAGGATTTGAAATTTGATAACGACGAATCAATTGCAGAAATAGGTGATGAAACAATTATTCATGAATTTGTTACCGTTCACCGCGGCACAAAAGAAACACGGCTGACAAAAATCGGCAGCAATGTTTTGTTGATGGCGTACTCGCACATTGCGCACGATTGCCACGTTGGCAACAGGTGTATTCTTGCAAACGGCGTACAACTTGCCGGGCATGTTTTTATTGATGATTGGACGATTATCGGCGGAATGACTCCCGTGCATCAATTCTGTAAAGTTGGAAAACACTGTATGATCGGCGGCGGATACCGCGTTACCCAAGACGTTCCCCCCTTTATTCTTGCGGCTCAAGAACCGCTTCAATATGAAGGGCTGAATGTTGTGGGATTACGGCGCAGAGGATTTTCAAATCAAGAAATTCAAATGTTGAAAAACGTGTATCAAATTCTTTATCGTTCTCAAATGAATGTTACGCAGGCGAAAGAAAAAATAGTAGAAGAATTCGGCACAGAACCGCTTGCCAACGAAGTGCTCGCGTTTCTTAAAGAAAGTAAAAGAGGAATCATCGGAAAGTGAAATGGCATTTTATTAATTCCGGGTTTCAAACCGGAATATTCAATATGGAATTTGATCTTCAGCTTGCAATTAACTGCAAGGAAGATGACGCGTACTTTCGCTTGTACCGCTGGAAACCGTATTGCATTTCACTCGGCGCCAATCAACCTCTCGAATCGATCAATCTTGAAAAAACCAAAAAAGATTCCGTTGATGTAGTGCAGCGTCCAACCGGTGGCAGGGCGATTCTTCACGCAAAAGAAATTACTTATTCCGTTGTGCTTCCTTTGAGTTTATCGCTTACGCCGGCGGAGATTTACCGCGAAATAAATTTTGCTTTACTTCAAGGATTATTTTTGTACGACGAACGTTTATCCGATGCCGAACTTGAAACACAGCAGCCTGATTTCTCTTCAATTTATAAAGAGGGGAAGGGAGTTGCCTGCTTTGCCACTTCCGCAAGAAGCGAAATAAAATATGAAGGGAAAAAGTTGATCGGCAGCGCGCAGCGGAAACTTGGAAATATTATTTTGCAGCACGGTTCAATTCTTTGTGGAAAATATCACCGCAAAATGTATGAATACCTTAGCGGAAGCGAACAGGAAAAATTTGAAGTGAAAGATGAGTTGGAAAAGAAAACCATTGAGCTGGAAACCATTCTTAACAAACCAACCGATTATGATTTCCTTTGCGAATCATTAAAAAGCGGATTTGAAAATCATTTTAAAATCGTTTTTCTGAATGAGTAATGCGGAAATTTGTCATTGGTCATTAGTCAACAGTCATCGGTGATATAATGACAATGGCTGCTATACGGAATTAAAACGAAAAGAATAGACTAAAAATTTAATGACTACTGACTGATGACCACTGACCAACAACATGAATAAAAAACTTCTGCTTTTGCTTTTAACTATTCTATCCCTTCAATGTGAACTTTCCGCGCAAATTGAATACGAATCTTTCTTTGAAGGAGCTACGGTTAACGATATTACGTCAGACGGAAGCTCGCTTTGGTTTTCAACTTATGGTCAAGGGATTTTACAATTTCTTCCTGGTGAAAATAAATGGATCACGTATTCAACAAAAGATAATTCGTTAACGGAAGATTTGTTTTACTGCATCGCAGCAAGCAAGGATTATGTTTGGGCGGGTACAACCGACGGGCTGATGACCTTCGATAGAAAACGAAAACTTTGGCGGAAAAGAAAATTTGCCGCCGGCGGCGAATACGGCAACTGGATCCGTTCTCTCTATTACGATGAAAAAGAAAATATTTTGTGGATCGGCAGATTCATAAATTTAACGCGCTTTGATATTGGTAAACAAAAATATGATGACTTTGATATTACTATCGGTAAAGATTCGAGAACTAATAATATAAAAATTATTCGCAGCGACGGAGATTCGTACATCTGGTTTGGAACCGAAGGAGGAGTCTTTCGATATGATAAATCGCGGGTGCTGGAAGATAAATCGCAATTAACTTTTTACAATAATCAGCGAAACGCTTTCCGCGGCGTCGGCGATGCAATTTCTATTTCCGATATCCTGTTCGAGAAAAATTATATTTGGTTCGGGACGGATGAATTTATTACCAGCGACAATCCCGAGTTTAACGTAGGCGGTCTGTTCCGCTTTAACCGGAGAGCATTATGGGAAAGGATCGATAAAAGAAACGGTCTGCCCGCTAACGGAATTTTTGCTTTGGAAAAGACCGGCAGTTTAATTTGGGTAAGTTGTTATCAGTTCGATAAGAAAAATAAAAAAGAATACGGCAGAGGTCTTGCGTTGTTCAATACCGCAACGGGAAAAATTTCACGGGTAAATCCGGATGACATTAATCTTTCTTCCAACACAATTCTTTCGCTTTATTTTGACGGCACTTCTATGTGGATAGGAACGGAAACCGGATTGACAAAAGTGAAGGTTGCAAATCCGCTGGCATTCTGGAGCGGGAAGAAAAAAGTTAAAACGAAATAAACAAAGCCGCGTTTCCGTTATTTGTCACCTCAACAAAACCATCTTCTTGGTTTGCACAAAGTTACCGGCGCGGAGTTGGTAGAAGTATATTCCGCTGGAGAGTTGTTTGTTGTTGGTAGTTAGTTGTGTGTTGAAATTAACTTGATAACTTCCTGCTGGTTGTTCTTCATTGACCAAAGTTGCAACTTCATTACCAAGAACATCATAAACTTTTAAAGTTACAAAACTGCCGGCTGCCAATTGCCAACTGATTTTCGTTTCCGGATTAAATGGATTTGGATAATTTTGTTCAAGATTATAAGATGCTGGCAACGGTATTTCATAAGAATCTACGTTAGTTAAGTACTTTGAACGGGTTATTCCGAAAGTATCTTCCAATGCCTCATTAGAGACACCCTTAATGATGTAAAGGATTCTGTTCATCTCAGACTCCTCGTTGTTGTTTGATCCACCGTTGTCAGGCAATCCCCAATTAGCACTATATTTATACTGAATAATTGCCGATGAATATTTCTGAAAGGTGATTTGATTTGAGAAAATATTATCACCGGCGATTTTATCTCCGTGTGTTCCGTCATCGTACATCTGGACACCCAATGTACTATCACTATTCGGCCAGCCGGATTCCGGCCACTTCAGCGGAGTGTTATTTCCAAAGAGGTGGAGAGTCTTAAACGCTGTACCTTCAGGCATCCCTTTAATTTTAGCGCCATTTGTGTTGCAAATAAACAGGACAGTGCAATCGTTACCCAAAGGCCTATACCACATATTAAATACAGTAGAATATTCCACGAAACCAGAATCGTAATATTCTTGAGAAATGAGGATGAATCTATTTAATTGAGGATAATCATAGTCATATTCCCAATTAATTGGGGTAATGAAAAATTTGAAACTTATAGTATCTCCAAGTGCGGCATCAACAGCAACTGTTGCTGCAAAAACATCGGGGTTGTTGGGCGTTGGATGCATCCATGTATTTTGCCAATCATTAAATGTTCCTCTAACAGAAACAGAATCTGTTACTGGATTAAATAGACCTGACAATCGTTGCAATTCTACATTGACGCTATAAGTTATCTGAATGGTTTTGGAGGTTTGGTTGTGTTTTGTGTTTGCATTCTGTGGAGAGAGTGGAACTAAGAGAATAGCAATCAGAAATAAAAAGAATAAACTTGGATTTAATTTTTTCATGACACGATCCTCCCGATTATTTCATTAAAATCATTTTCTTGGTTTGTACGAATTCTCCCGCACGGAGTTGATAGAAAAACACCCCACTACTTATTTCTGTATTCTTACTACTGAATTCTACTTGATAACTTCCTACCGGCTGTTCTTCATTCACCAAAGTAGCAACTTCATTCCCAAGGACATCAAAAACTTTTAAGGTAACATGAGCGCCGACTGCCAACTGCCAACTGATGATTGTACTCGGGTTAAAGGGATTTGGGAAGTTTTGACTTAAAGAAAATGAAGTTGGAACTTCTTTTGATTTTTCAACAATATTTGTGTAAGGATCAGGGTGATTAAATCCAATTGCGTCATAAGTAAAGGATCCCGAATTAAAAACCTCCTGAGTAACTATGAAAACCCGCTCGAAATTCCCATCCAAATTATCTTGTTCCCAGGTTCCGGGGCTATAGAAAAATTTGAAAACTATTTTTTCGTCCACACTTGCAACGACCGGTGTTGTAACCCGGTAAATGTCAGCACTATCAGGCAATGCAGCCATAACAGTTTTACTCCAACCGTTAAATGAACCGCGAACGGAAAGAGTATCTGTTAATGGATTGAAGTATCCTGCCAATCGTTCAAGTTCCATGTTTATGCTGAAAGTAACTTGTATAGTTTTATAGTGGGTACAAAAACATGCGTCTTCCCAAACAGACGAAAATATGTTCAGTTCAGAAAGTGAGACGGTATCAACTCTATTTCCCACACTTTCCCAAACATCTTGTCCATTATGGGTGTTCGTAAATTTGTACGTAAGTTTTTGACCCGCTTTGAAGTTGTAAAAGATTCTGGAATAAATTGAATCACCGTCCACATCTTTCAATTCAAAATCGTTTCCACTCCAACCGTTAAAATCGCCGCGAACGAAAACTTTTTCGCCTTTAACAAATTCACCATTTCTCATTTCGATTGCCATGTTGCATCTAAATTCGACTCTGATCGGAAAATCTCCAGGAGGTTCTGAGTTAAAGCCAATAGTATCCGTTGCCGCTAATCCATTATCGTAATCTGATTGAGTTATTACAAATTCATGTACTCCAGAGACCTCC
>JALNWB010000187.1 GCA_023231105.1 Ignavibacteriaceae bacterium
ACTCCCCTTTATTCTTGAATTAAATTTAAGAAAGTGAAGCAAGCCACACAAATCATCAAATGAAATGTTTGCATCAGCAACACCGCTTAAAACTTTCGCCAATATTTTTTTGTGACCACTCATAATGAAAAAGTTATTTTCTTGTCTTATCCAAATACTTCGCTGCATCTTTCGCAAAGTAAGTAAGAATCATATCTGCGCCTGCACGTTTTATTGCTACAAGCGATTCCATCATCACACGCTCGCCGTCAATCCAGCCGTTTTGCGCTGCAGCTTTGATCATTGCGAATTCACCGCTAACTTGATAGGCGGCGGTTGGTAAACCGAATTTTTCTTTAACTCGGTAAATAACATCCAGATAAGCGCCGGCAGGTTTAACCATTACTATGTCTGCGCCTTCTTCAATATCGGATTCAACTTCGCGCATAGCTTCGTTCGTGTTAGCAATATCCATTTGATGCGAACGTCTATCCCCAAAAGCCGGAGTTGATTCTGCCGCATCACGGAAAGGTCCGTAAAAACCGGAAGCATATTTTGCCGCGTAACTCATTATCGGAATTTTTGTATATCCTTTATAGTCCAAAGCTTTTCTAATAGCTATGATTCTTCCATCCATCATATCGGAAGGAGCAATAATATCGGCTCCGGCTTCTGCATGCGAAACAGCTTCTTTTGCAAGAAGAGAAACAGTTTCATCATTTAAAATATCTTCGCCTTGTAAAACTCCGCAGTGCCCGTGCGAAGTATATTCACAAAGACAAACATCCGTAATAACCAATAAGTTTTTCACGTTTGCTTTTATTGCGCGAACAGCTTGTTGAATAATTCCATTCGGGCTATAGGCTTCCGAACCAACTTCATCTTTATGATCGGGAATTCCGAAAAGAATGACGGCAGGAATTCTGAGCGAAGCGACATCTTTGCATTCTTCAACGAGTGTATCAATCGACATTTGAAAAACGCCGGGCATCGACTTAACCGGGTTTTTTATTTTTTCTCCCGGAACCACAAATAGCGGATAAATAAAATCATCTTTTGTAAGAATTGTTTCGCGAACCATATCACGAACCAACGGATTATAACGAAGTCTTCTTAAACGTTTCAACGGGTAATTAGCCATACATACTCCAAATCAGATTAGAAATAATTTTCTCTTGTTGAAAATTACGAAAAAATATTTTTATGCCGGCTCTTTTAGAACTTTAAAGCCATCCCAATTTTATTGGAGAATTTCTTTCAACCAATCGCTTATCGCTTGCAAAGCTAAAGGGGAAAACGTTTCTTCAATTTTTCCGTATTCATTTGGTGAACCGGTTTGGGCTGTCTGGAAAAGGTGATTCAAGCCAGGCAAAAGCATCGTTTTATAGTTTTTGTTTTTCCCGGTTTTCAACGCTTTTTCTATAGCCGCTAAATCTTCCTTCGGTGGAACTTGCAAATCCTTTTCTCCATTTAATGCCAGCACCGGACATTTAACTTTTTCCAAAACGGGGATTGGATCATAGGTTAGGAATAATTTAAACCATGGGCTTGAAACCGCTTTACTTTGCCGCTCAACAAAAGCTTTAGTGTCTCCCAAATCATTCTTTTCACTATCAGAAAGTGTCTCAATGTACTTTCCCAATAATTTTTTTACGCGTTCATTCGCTTCCTCGGAATCTTTGCTTTTCCGTAGTTCAGCATAAATGCTTTTCGAAAGTTTCACGTTCTTTTCAATTTCTTGATCCGGAATTCCTCCAGCTTTAGAAATTAATTCTGTCTGCCGAATAAGAATTTCTTCGCCGGTTAATCCGGGTCCGGCTAATAAAATGATAAATGCAATATCATTTCTTTCCGAAGCAACAAGCGGGGCGATCATTCCTCCTTCGCTGTGGCCGATTAATCCGATTTTATTTTGATTGACTTCTTTCCTGGTCTTCAAATAATCAACTGCGGCTTTAACATCTTTAACAAAATCAAGCGTAGTTGCTTTTGTCATATTTCCAGTTGAAGCGCCGCCACCGCGGTCATCAAAACGAAGAACAGCAAAACCTTTCCTCGTTAGATAATCGGCAATAACAAGAAATGGCTTGTGGTTAAAAATAGTCTCGTCCCGATCTTCCCAGCCGGAGCCGGTAATTAAAACGACTGCCGGAAAGTTGTTTCCTTCTTTCGGGAAAGTAAAAGAACCGCCAAGTTTGATACTGTCAATTTTATTTTCAAACACAACTTCTTCATCGTTATACGGATATGGCTTTATAGGAAGCTGCGGTCTTTTCACTTCTTCAACTTTATCTGTCTTTTTTAAATTAAGCGGAAAGCTGTATGCGCCTTGCGACCAAATTCCGACAAGCATCAAACTGTCTTTATTATATCCCGCGGAATAGTTGCCTGCAATAGCTATAACGGTAAAATGTAAAGAATCTTGCGTAGCCGTAATTTGATCAACTTTAATTCCATACGCGCTTTGATCGGGACTATCCATCGAGGCGCTCAACGTTCCGTTTTCTTTTTTATCGATGTGAAGGACTATTGATAATTGAACCGCGGGACTAATATTAAGTTTGCCTTGCCAGATACCAACCGGATTAAAATTATCTTGCGGGAAAATCGATATCATAATAAAAAGTGAACCCGCTATTTGAATTAGTAACTTTTTCATCTTTATAATAATCTCCTAAATAGTTGAGTCAAAATTAATTAAAATTGAAATGAATAATTTCAGATCATTGTTTAAATAATGAATTGGTTATTTCGAATACATTTCAATAATGTCATCGGGAATCCTCACCGGCCTTCCACTTTTTGTAGAGATCATTGTGTAAAGGAGATAACCTTCGGAGACAACTTTGTTCGTCTCTTTATTCAAAATGAAAAAAAGAACTTTTGCTTGCGCACCGTTAACGGAATCAATCTGCGTGCGGACGATTATTTTGTCTTCAAGTTTTATGGAACGCTTGTATTCAATATGCGTAATGCTGATCACCCAGTTTAATTCACGCTCCCAAAATTTCTGCATAGACATCTTATAGCCGTCTCTCATCTGAATATAACGGGCGGCAAAAACGTATTCCAAATATTTTGTGTTGTGCACGTGGTTGTTTAAATCTATATCATCCGGACGGATAGCAATTTCTGTTTCAAAAACTGTGTACATTTACTTTCTCATAAAAGTTGATAAACATTTTTTCAAATATCATTAATAGATTTTTTCTAACCTAAATTTTTCTTTATAATTGAACGAAAGAAAGGTAAGATTTCAGCAACCAAACCAGCAGCAAATTTTTATGAAAACAGCTCTGCTCTTAATTCAACTTGGAACTCCCGATAGTCCTTCTGTAAAAGATGTACGAAAATATCTTTCGGAATTTCTCAACGATCCGCGGGTGATTGATATTCCAGCGGTTGCAAGATTTTTTCTTGTAAACGGAATTATCATTCCGTTCCGTACACCGAAATCTGCAAAAATTTATCAACAACTCTGGACGAAAGATGGATCGCCGCTTCTTTTGTACAGCCAAAGCTTGCAGAAAAAATTACAGACAAGTTTTTGCAATGATGTTGATGTTCATCTTGCAATGCGATATGGAAATCCAAGTATGGAAAATGTTTTGGAAGAAATGAGAAAGAAAAATTATTCGCGTTTGCTTCTGCTTCCTTTGTTTCCGCAATATGCTTCTGCAACAAGCGGCTCGGCAATTGAGAGAGCGATGAAGATCATTCATAAATGGTGGGTCATTCCGGAGATCAGAACCATTTCACAATTTTATGACGATGAAGGATTTATCAGTTGTTTCGTTGAAAAAGGAAAGCAATACAACATAAACGACTATGACCATGTCTTGTTCAGCTACCACGGATTACCAATTCGTCAAGTTGATAAAGTTCACGCTGACGGCAAACCTTGCGCTAATCACAATTGCGAAAATGAAATTACAGAAGAAAATAAATTTTGCTACAAAGCAACTTGTTATGCAACCACAAGATTGATTGCCAAAAAACTAAATCTTCCGAAAGAAAAATATACGGTTTGCTTTCAGTCCCGGCTTGATAAAAACTGGCTTGAACCATTTACCGATAAAACTATAATTGCTCAAGCCGAAAAAGGAGAGAAAAAATTATTGGTCTTCAGCCCGGCGTTTGTTGCAGATTGCCTTGAAACAATTATCGAGATCGGAAATGAATATCAACAGCTTTTTGTTGCACACGGTGGAGAAAAAGTCCAACTTGTTGAAAGTTTAAATGATTCCGATGCGTGGATTGAAGCGTTGAGAAAGCTGATTCAAAAGCAGATCGGTTGAAACTCTAAACAACGAGTTGCAAAATGAAGATTATTGAATTATTTTATCTGAAAAGTTTCACAAGAATATAAGAATCAAAATGGAAACCGCATTAATAAAACAGATTAACGCTTTAAGTCTCTCAGAAAAAATTCTTTTAGTTGAAGAAATTTGGGACAGCATCGCCATAGAGAATGAAAGTTTTGAACTTACTCAAACTCAACAAGATGAATTGGATAGAAGAATAAAGTCTTATGACGTTAATCCAAATCAAGGACGAAGTTGGGAAGAAATCAAATCCGAATTTTTAAAAAGAAAAGCCAGTTAATTGCGAATCACTTTTCATCCTGAAGCAGAAGCTGAATTTACTGAAGCCGTGTTATGGTACAGCAAACAAAGCATCGGGCTTGATATAGAATTTGTTCGGTGCATTGACGAAGCCATAAGCAGAATCAATCGAAATCCCAACTCCTTTCCCATCGCTTACAAACAATTAAGAAAAACCGTCGTAAAAAAATTCCCTTTCATAATCTTGTGTGAAAGTTTAAAAGATGAAATTAGAATAATGGCTGTCTTTCATACAAGGAGAAATCCCAGGAACTGGCAAAAGCGGAGTTAGTCTATGAAATATTGCAACTCAAATAATCCGTACAAATTTTCGTCATCGCATTGCGTGAAGAATTAAACGCCCAAATAATCGAACCGCCTTTTGTTCCTGCGGTTAGATCGCCAAGCAAAAATAATCCTTGCACGGAAGTTTCGTGATGCTCTTTTAAGATCGGCTCTTCACCGTCAAATTCAATCCCGATCATTTTCAAAAAGTTAGAGGGAGTTGTTCCGCCAAGAGCTAAAACTACATTGTTATAACTTTGCGCGGGATACTTTTCATCTTTAAATGTCACAAACGGTTTCCCTTCTTTATCTTCAATTGAAAGAACTTCCGATTCGTACAAAATTTTTACTTTTTCTTCCTGTTCAAGCGCTAAGATGCTTACCCGGTTAATTTCATTCATCCGTGAAAAATCTTTTTTCCGGTAACTTAACGAAACCGTATTACCGGCTTGGAATAAGTATTGGCAATATTCCGATGCAGTATCTCCGCCACCGACAACAAGAATTTTTGAGTTTGTCATTTCTTTTGTTGTTACATCAAAGAAAACAGAATTTTTCAGCGATGCGGGAATCTTATATTCAGGTTTGTTCGGTTTGCCCAAAATGCCGATAGCAACCGTAATTATTTTTGTATGATATTCCCCTTTATCCGTATAGACAATAAATGATTTATCTTCATTTTGATGAATCTTCCAGACGGTTTCTCCATATTTTGCTTGCAGATGATTTTCTTCGATTGCCTTATCGAGATAAGAAATAGTTTCGTGTTTAGTTAAATCGGGGATGCACATCACGCCGGTACATTTTGCTTCAAATCCCTTGAAATTAGCGGTAACTAATTTAGTATCGGGATAATATTTTTTAATAGAAAAAGAATGTTCTTCCGCTTTTTCAAGTAGTAGAATTTTTGATGAATCAATTCGGGAATGGACAGCTTCTACAGCCATGCTGATGCCCGCAGGTCCTGCGCCGATGATAAGAATGTCGTACATAAAAAACCTTTATAATCTTTCGATAAATAACGCTATTTCTTCTGAAATAATTCCTTAAAAAAGAATTAAAATTAGTCCTTCTTAACTCTCGTGTGATTCCAAGTTCTTGAACAACTCGGCTATTTCTTTGCTGAATTTGATTAAAAATTCAACTGTTTTTTCCGGGGATTCAAATCTATTTTCAATCACTAATTTCATAGAATCTTTTTGCTGTTGGAATTTTACGCTCTCCTTATACTTCTCCAAAATAAACCGCATCATTTCTATAAAGCGGATTTCGTAATAATCTTGTTTCGCGCCTTTTGGTAGAATGAGAAAAATATTTTTCCGCTGAATGATCACCCTCTCAAACAAAGCACGCGAAGCAAAATATTTTAACATCGCCATTGCCATTAATCGGCGGACGAGAATCGGCAAATCGCCAAACCGGTCGATCATTTCTTCTTTTATTTCTTCGATCTCATTTAAATTTTTTACGCCGAACAAAGCCGTATAAAAACTTAATCTATCCATTTGATCCGGCATAAACGCTGTAGGAATTCCAATTTCAAAATATGCATCAATTGTCGGATCGGTTCGCTCCTTCGGCTTCGGAAGATTTTCAAAAACTTCTTTAAATTCTTCATACTTCAATTCTTCAACTGCTTCGTTTATCATTTTAACGAAGAGATCAAAACCGACGTCATTGATGAATCCGCTTTGCTCTGTACCGAGAAGATTACCGGCTCCGCGAATTTCCAGATCGCGCATGGCAAGATTAAAGCCGCTTCCGATATCCGAAAATTCTTCAATCGCTTGCAAACGCCTGAGAGCTTTCTTATTAATCCCTTCCATCGATGGAACCAAGAAATAAGCATACGCCTGACGATCACTTCTGCCAACACGTCCGCGCAGTTGATGCAGCTCTGCAAGCCCAAATCTATCCGCGCGGTTGATGATCATCGTATTCACATTCGGAATATCAATTCCCGATTCTATAATTTTAGTTGAAAGAAGTACATCAAATTTGCGGTTGAGAAAACCGTGAATAATTTCTTCAAGCTGAGCAGGTTTCATTTGTCCGTGCGCAATACCGATTTTTATTTCCGGCATATACCGCAACAAGTAACCGGAAAATTTTTCAATCGATTGAACGCGATCGTGCACAAAATAAACCTGTCCGTTCCGATGCAGCTCATTCAATATCCACGTTTTAACTTTCGCCATATCAAACGTTGAAACGATTGTGTAAATCGGCTGCCGGTTTGGCGGCGGAGTGGCGATGATTGATAAATCGCGCGCGCCAAGCAGTGATAAATTCAACGTGCGGGGAATCGGAGTTGCGGTCAGCGTAAGT
>JALNWB010000188.1 GCA_023231105.1 Ignavibacteriaceae bacterium
CTTTACCCAATTAGTGTTTTTCTTTTTTAGTACATCTGATTTTGCGCCGGCATAGAATCCGGTACCGAAACCCATATGTCCGTCAGGAATTCTGAATGTGTATTCTTTCATCGCCATGATAAAAGCACTGGAATCATTGTTAGCATCAGCTGCAACGATTCTTGGTCGGAATTCATCATTAAGATTACTCCAATTAACATTTTTCCATTCTGTAAAGGCATAATAGACGGATAGCTTTTTATGGAGCGAATCAAATGCGGCAGTGAATCCATTTTGAGTTTGAGAAAAAATATTGTTACTCGCTACACCAAAGAAACATAAAACAAAAACCAGCTTTTTCATCCTTTCCTCTTCTATTTAAAATTATATACACCCCAATTTTCAACGAGTTCGTTCATGTGTGTTTCAGGCATTACAAGTTTTATATATGGACTAAACATCTTGCCAGTTGATCCTGTTTTTTCTAAAGTATTAATATAATATGGAAGTCCTTCGGAAATGTAATAAGGAAAATCAGTATGAAGACCAAAGTGAAGATGAGGTGCATCGGAATCTCCTGAATTTCCAACCTTTCCTATCACATCTCCATCTTTAACAATTTGTCCCGGCTTCACCGTGATGCTATTAGGAATTAAGTGACCATAGACAACATAACCTCCATTGATGTGAATTACAATGCTATTGCCTTCTCCGTCAAAAAGCGTAGTTGGAATTGGTTGAGTAAATACCGGCGATTGATCCGGCATTCCATCTTTTACTGAGACGACTTGTCCGTCTGCAACTGCGTAAACCTTTTCACCATAAACATACCAGTTTTCACACAGTTGATAATCTCCAGTAAAAAAATTTCCTGCATCGTCTATTTTGTTCCAATCAACACAAAATCTTTCAGGCACTCTTGTCATTCCTTTATACTTCATTTGAAATGCTGGATGAATATTGTTCAGTATCGTTGTAGAATTTCCGGCAATGAATCGCTCCCCCTTTAATGGTGCGGAAATTACCGAAGGCTGTTGTTGTGAAACCGTTGTTTCCGCCCCCTCAAAAGTTTCTTCTTTCCCATCTTTAACAAGTATCAGTTTGTGTTTAATTTTTTGCGGAACTTGAGATGGGTCTAAGACAAGTCCAACACTCATACGGAAATTGGAATATTCACGCAGCGGATAATACTCTGCCGAAATATTTTCTTTGGTAATCAGTAGGTAGGTTAACGTGTCTTTAATACTGCATAACATTCCGTTGTTCGCAGAATTGAGTACTTGAAAATCTTTAAGCTTATATCCATTCGTTTCAAAATCTTCAGTCTGAACACTATAAAGCAGATTCACTTTCCCATCCGTTGATTTAACTTCTATAGGCGCAAATGTTACTTTCATCTCAATTGAAGTTTCTTCTACCGGAGCCACCGGATCAGACTTCTTTGAACAAGATAGAAAAATGAAAATCAATGCAACCGTTGGAATTAAGCATAAAACCAAATTTCTTTTAGAAGTTTTCATGTGATGTTACCTTATGGTTAAAAAAATAATTTTTAATGATCTAACAACTATTTATTTAAAATTATATACACCGCCATTTTCTACGAGCTCATTTGTATGCATTTCCGGACTTGGCAGCGGACCGGTTTTATAATTACCTGTTTTTTCCAGTGAATCGATATAATAAGGAAGGCCCTCCGATATATACCAGGGGAAATTTGCATTCAATCCAAAATGAAGATGCGGGGCTGCCGAATTTCCTGAATTGCCGACTTTCCCGATCAACTCTCCTTTCTTAACATTTTGACCCATCTTAACTAAGACACTATTTGGTTTGAAATGCGAAAAGATTGTGAATCCCACAGCAGTAGATATTATAACGCTATTACCTCCACTATTATAAATATTTATATCTCCCCCTACAGTGCCGACGGGGAATTGATCGGGCATTCCATCATTTACATATACAACCTGCCCGCTTGCTACCGCAAATACGTCTTGTCCATATACATACCAGTTCTCATAATTACTCACGTCATCATGATAAAAAGTCCCCTTATCATCCATCTTATTCCAGTCTATACAGAATCGTTCGGGAACAGTAGTTTTCTCCATATATGTCATCTGGTAACTAGGATGCTGATTATTTGCTAAGGTAGTTGTGTTTGCCGCATAAAATCCCTCTCCTTTAAATGGCGCAGAAATGACGGCGATTATTTGCTTCGAAACCGCGGTTTCCGCTCCATCAATTATTTTCTCTTTTCCATCTTTACTAAGAACCAGTCTATGTTTTATTTTTTGAGGAACTTGTGAGGGGTCTAGCACCATCCCAATACTAAAACGATATGTTAGATGACCATCGAAAGGATAATAATATGCTTCTGGAGGAATACCTTCAGATGCTGGTTTGTGGATAAGCATAAATTTTCCGGTATCACTTCTACTGCATAGAATCGTTTCATTTGCGGCATTCAACACCTGAAAATCTTTGAGTTCAAATCCTTCTTTTTCAAAATTTTGGGTCTCAACTCCGTAAAGGAGATTTACTTTCCCATCTGTGGTTTTAACTTCGATAGGTGTGAACGTTACTTTCATCTCGTAAGACGTATCGAGTACCTGGGCTACCGGATTGGAATCTTTTTTACACGACTGGTTGACGAACGAGAAAAGAGAAATTAGTAGAAGGATGAAGAAATAATTCTTTTTGAGATTGAAGAGCGACACAAAGTTCCAAATAGCAGTTTTCATAACAGAATCTCCATAATGATTAATGCATTAACTCAATGATGTCATAAATTATTTAGTGTGCTGATATAAAATAACGATCCAATCGACATATTCAAATAATTTATCGCTTATAAAAGGATTCCCGTAATGTTAATTCTACTTCAGTTTCAAGAAAATCACCTTATCAAAGAGATAATTTCTCTGTTATTAGAATGATAACTATAAATTCATTTTATCGCGCTAAAACTCCCCACCGTAAACAATTGTATAATAATTGTTTGGATTGATTTTTGCTTTATTTCTACAAATAGGATCGCTTATTTAATTTAACTATAAAGAACTTTTAGTTATGAAAATATTTAAGAATAAACTCTTTCTTCCGTTTCTCTTTCTGTTCTTTTCCGCTTCTTCTATTTTACCACAAGGCTTTCTTAAAACTTCCGGGATAAAAATTGTAACCGATAACGGTCAAGACTTTTTGCTGCGCGGTATCGGACTTGGCGGGTGGCTTCTTCCTGAAGGTTATATGCTGCAAACTTCTTCTTTTGCAAATGCCGCATGGCAGTTCAGACAAAAGATTGAAGCTCTAATCGGCACAACAAAGGCAGATGAATTTTTCAATCTTTATCGCGCAAATTTTGTAACTAAAAAAGATGTTCAAAAAATTGCAGAGTGGGGTTTTAATTCAATCCGGCTTCCGATGCATTTTAATCTTCTCACTCCGCAAGACACACCGTTCACTTATTCTGAAGAAGGATTTGCAACTATCGACAGCCTTTTGCAATGGTGCGAGGAAAGTAAAATATATTTGATCCTCGATTTACATGCGGCTCCCGGCGGACAAAGTAAAGATAACATTGCCGATTATAATCCGGCGTATCCTCCTCTTTGGGAAGATGCAATTGCCAAACAACGCACAGTTGATCTTTGGAAAACAATCGCCACCCGTTACGCAAATAAACAATGGATCGGCGGGTATGATTTAATTAACGAAACCGCCTATCGTTTCAGTCCGGATAATAATCAACCGTTAAGAGATCTTTTCGTCAGCATCACAAGTAGTATCCGTGCTGTTGATACCAACCATATTATTTTCATCGAAGGAAATTGGTACGCAACTGATTTTAATTTATTAACGCCTCCGTGGGATAACAATATGGTTTATAGCTTCCATAAATATTGGAACGCGACCGATTACAATTCAATAAGTTATTTCAACAATTTAAGAAACAGTACACAACGCCCGCTATGGCTTGGTGAATCGGGCGAAAATTCTAATCAATGGTTTACTGATGTTATCAAGTTGATGGAATCGTATAACATCGGTTGGGCTTGGTGGACTTTGAAAAAAGTTGAAGGGAACAACAGTTTGATGTATGTTAAAAAACCGGCTGAGTACGATTATCTTTTAAAATATTGGAGCGGACAAGCAACAAAGCCTACGGTTGATTATGCAGTAAATGCACTAACAAAATTTGCCCAAAGTTTTAATATTGATAGCTGCAAACCAAACAGCGGCGTGCTTGATGCGATGTTTAGACAAGTGCAGAGCGCTACGACACTTCCGTTTAGTGAGAATTCGATTCCGGGAATTATTTATGCTGCAAATTATGACTACGGACAAAACGGTTTTGCTTATAAAGATAACGATTACCAAAATACCGGGAACGGCAGTTGGAACAGCGGCGGGCAATATCGCAATGACGGTGTTGATATTGAAAAATGTACCGATAATCCCTCTAACGGATTTGACGTCGGCTGGATTAATACCGGCGAATATCTCAATTACACGGTTAATGTTGCACAAACCGGAACTTATAATTTAGCTCTTCGCGTGGCGGCAAATGCTGCCGGCGGAAAAATCCTTATGCGGTGGGATGGACAAAATCTTGGTAGTTTCATTGATGTTCCTTCAACCGGCGGCTGGACTACCTGGCAAAGTTTGGCTGTAAATAATATTTCGCTTACACAAGGCAAGCATATTTTTTCGCTTAATTTTTACTTCGGCGGATTTAATGTCAACCATGTAAAATTTGATTTAGCGGCAACCAGTGTTGAAAATGAAGTCTCGACTTCGCGCAACTTTTCTTTGCTGCAAAATTATCCGAATCCGTTTAATCCGGGAACAATAATCAGTTATCAGTTGCCAGTAAACAGTTTTGTAATCCTAAAAGTTTATGATATTCTCGGTAAAGAAATTGCAGCATTAGTAAATGAACAACAACAAGCTGGAAGATATTCCATAAACTTCAATACAACTAACGACAATCAACTAACCACCAACACCCTGCCAAGCGGCGTATATTTCTATCAACTTCGCGCAGGTAATTTTGTTGAAACAAAAAAATTGATCTTGATGAAATAGTCGACAATAAAGATTCAATTAACAGATGAAAAGTTTTTATATGAAAAATAAATTTATATCCCGTAGAAAGATTAACTTCTTCCTTTTATCGTTTCTTCTCTCCGTTTGCTTCTCAAATGTTTTTGCGCAAACCGTTGAAGAAAGAATCACAATTCTTCTTAACCAAATGACGACCGCAGAAAAAATTCTGCAGCTTCATAAAGAAGGAGGCTTTAATACAGCCGATAACTCACGTTTGGGAATTCCCGGTTTTGTAATGTCCGATGGTCCGCACGGCGTACGCGATGGTTATGCAACTTCATTTCCCGTTGGAATTTCTATGGCGGCATCGTGGGATGTTGAATTGGCACAACGTGTCGGCAAAGCGATGGGAGAAGAATTTCGTGCAAAAGGAAAACATCAAATGCTGGGTCCCGCTATGGATATGACCCGCGATCCACGCAACGGCAGAACGCCTGAAAGCGGCGGTGAAGATCCGTTCCTTAATGCACAAATTAATTCCGCAGTTGTTAAAGGTGTTCAATCAACACCGTGCATCGCAACAATAAAACATTTCAATTTAAAACATAAACAGGCAAACCGGACAAATAACAATTACACAATCACACAACAATTATTGATGGATCATTATGGATTGAATTTTCGCACTTCGTTGCAAGACGCCGGTTCTTTCTCAATTATGAGCGCTTATAATTTAATCAACGGTGAGCAAGCTGCTGAAAATTCTAATTTGCTGAGAACCATTCTTCGTCAGCATTGGGGCTTCCCATATTATGTTGTCTCCGATTGGAACGCAATTAAAAGCGCGGAAAGAGCTATCAAAGGTGGAACCGATATTTGCATGGGCTCGGATCATTATCAAAATGATTTGCCGAATCTCGTAGCAACGGGAGTTGTTCCTATTTCAGTTATTGATGAAGCTGTGCGAAATGTTCTTCGCACAAAAATACTTTCGGGAATGTTGGATTATTATCCTGCAGGAAATCCTGACGATTTAAACAGTAAAGCTCATCAAGAACTTTGTCTAGAAGCCGGGAAAAAGAGTATCGTTCTTTTAAAGAACGCAAACGGATTGCTTCCGCTAAACAGCAACTCGATTAATACTATTGCCGTTGTTGGTCCAAACGCAGCAGTGATGCAAACGGACGGCACCGGCAGCAGTTGGGTTGATCCGTTTTATAAAATTTCTCCGAAGGAAGGAATCGAAAATTATCTCGGTGCAAATAAAGTTCTTTATGCAAAAGGTTGCGAAATTTCCGGCACTTATGCAACTGATTTTTCCGATGCTTTACAAAAAGCCAGCCAAGCAGATGTAGTAATTTATTTTGGCGGCTTAGATCCATCGCAAGAAGGAGAAGGCTTAGACAGAGCAAACGGATTATTTGAACTTCCCGGCAAACAAAAAGATTTTATCAAATACCTTACGAGCGTTAATCAAAAAGTAATTGTTGTTTTGATCAGCGGCGGTATTTGCGGCGTGAATACTTTTGTTAATGATATTGAAGGATTGTTGTATGCTTTCTATCCGGGACAAGAAGGAGGCAATGCAATTGCACAAGTTTTGTTTGGCGATTATAATCCCGCGGGAAGACTTCCGGTTACGATGCCGAAATTTGATTCTCAATATTCTTCACTAATAACTGATTTTAGTTTCACAAATGATTTCGGCTGCGGCTACCGTTATTTTGATAAACTAAAGATCATTCCGGAATATGCTTTCGGCTTCGGATTAAGTTATACAACGTTCGATTACAGCAATCTCGTTGTTACACCTACGCAGGCACCTGCCGGAGATATCATTCAGATTTCTGTTGATGTTAAAAATTCCGGCTCAAGGAGCGGTGAAGAAGTTGTTCAACTTTATCTAACCAACAATGCCTCACCGATACAAATGCCGGTGAAGGAATTAAAAGCTTTTAAAAGAATTCCGTTGGAAGTAGGCGAAACAAAAACAGTCACATTCCAAATTTCGCCAAACGAACTTTACTATTATGATGAAGCGGCGCAAAGTTATACCGTTGCACCCGGTCTGTATGC
>JALNWB010000189.1 GCA_023231105.1 Ignavibacteriaceae bacterium
GCTTCGCTTGTGGCACAAAGACTTGAGATGCAACTTGAAATTGTCAACATGGATTTTGGCGCAATGATCCCCGCATTAATTTCCAACAAAGTTGAAATGATCGGCGCCTGCATCACAATAACGGAAGAGCGTGCAAAAAGTGTTCTCTTCTCCATACCTTATTATACGGGCGGTATTGCCGCATTAGTTAAGGAATAACTCAACTATGAGAAAAATTTTTATTTCTATTGCGATATGTTCTCTCATCATTTCAATTATTGCCGGATGCGGTGATTCAAAAAAAACTATTACAAAATTAGATGATGTAAAGAATGCTTCCATCGGCGCTATGACGGGGGCAACGGGCGAGCAGCTTGCCAAGAAAAGATTCCCGGAAGCAACAGTCAAAAGTTTTGATGATATTATGGACGCGGTAGCTGCGCTGAAATCCAACCAGCTCGAAGCAGTTATAACCGGATACCCTGCAGCCATGAATGTATGCAAGCATAATCCCGATCTTCAATTTATATCCGAACCTGTAGCTTATGAAAACACTTCAATCGCCGTAAGGAAAGGTTCCGATAAACTGTTATCGGCAGTAAATAATTTGATTACCGAGATGAAGAATGACGGTACATTAAAAGATATGCGGCGTAGATGGTTCAAGACAGATTTATCGCCTTATAAAATAGTAGATATTACGTTTCCCAAAAGAGGTGAATTACTAAAAATAGGTACGAGTGCAACACGCGAGCCATTTTGTTTCGTTGATGCAAAACAGCAAGTCACCGGGCACGACGGTGAATTAGGCAGAAGGATCGGCGCTAAATTAGGAAGACCAATAGAATTTGTGGATATGAAATTTTCTGCACTTATCCCGGCGCTAAAATCCGGGAAAGTGGATTTGATCGCCGCCGGAATGACGGCAACCGAAGAACGAAAAAAATCTGTTGATTTTTCTCAGTCGTATTTTGAAAATTCACAAGTGCTCATCGTTAAAAAAGGAGTTGCTGAAGAAAGAGGAATTGAAAATAAAACAACAAAACTAAAATCGATTGATGACATAAAAAATAAACGCATTGGTGTTTTGCTTGGTTCCGTTCATGATTCGTACGCTCTTAAAAACTATCCTCATGCAACGATATTGCAGTATAAAAATCCCTCCGAATTAGTTCTTGCCGTGAGGTCGAATAAAATTGATGCTGCAATTTATACGCATGAAACCGTACTTGAAATACTCCGCAGCGATAACGAATTAAAACTCTTGGGCGATACGTTGTTTACGGTTCCGATTGCTATGGGCTTTAATCAACAGAATGATGTTTTACGCGAAAAGTTCAACTCATTTTTGAAAAAGATAAAAGCTAACGGTACATTTGACGATATGGTGAACCGCTGGATAACAAAGGGCAGAACAGATATGCCGGGAATAAAAAATCCAAAGACCAACGGTACTCTTGTTGTTGGAATAGTAAGTGATAAAGGTCTTCCCTTCACCGTGGTTAAAGACAATAAAATGATTGGTTTTGATGTTGAACTCGCAGAAAGATTTGCAGCATCTCTCGGAAGAGAACTTAAACTATTAGATATGGAATTTGGCAGTTTAATTATTTCAGCGGTAACCAATAAAATTGAAATGATTACCAGCACTCTTATGGTTACGGAAGAACGGAAGAAACAAATTGATTTTTCCGATCCATATATGAGATTAGGAGCTAGTGTTTTTGTCCTTAAGAAAAATCTTGCCGGTTTTGAAAGCGATGGAGAAAACAAAACAACATCATCCGGAAAATCTTTTTTGAATGGAATAACGGAGAGTTTCCATAATAACATTATCATCGAAAACCGTTATTTGTTAATCATAGATGGTTTGAAAACTACAGCGATAATTTCAATTTTGGCAACCATATTCGGCACGCTGCTTGGCGGTCTGGTCTGTTTTATGAGAATGTCTCGAAAGAAAATACTTTTGCTGCCGGCAAAAATTTATATATCGATTTTAAGAGGAACGCCGGTTCTTGTTGTTTTAATGATAATATTTTATGTGGTTTTCGCTTCAATTGATATTGACCCGATGATTGTTGCGGTTATCGCTTTCGGATTGAACTTCGCCGCGTATGTTTCCGAAATGTTTCGAACCGGTATTGAAGGAATTGATAAAGGTCAAACCGAAGCCGGAATTGCCATGGGCTTCTCAAAAATAAAAACTTTTATTTATATAATATTGCCTCAAGCAGTTCGACGAATATTGCCGGTCTTTAAAGGCGAAGTTATCTCTCTCGTTAAAATGACTTCCATCGTTGGTTACATTGCCGTGCAGGATTTAACAAAAGCGAGCGACATTATTCGCAGCCGTACTTTTGATGCGTTCTTCCCGCTGATTATGGTTGCCGTGATGTATTTCTTTATTGCGTGGCTACTGATGTTATCGCTTGGATATGTTGAGCGGTTAACTAATCCAAAACAAAACTTGAAGCGAGGATGATAACATGATAAGAGTAGAACATCTTTCAAAAAAATTCGATGATCTTGAAGTTTTAAAAGAGATCAACGTTGAAATAAAAAAAGGGGAGATAATTTCAATCATCGGTCCATCCGGAACAGGCAAAAGTACTTTTTTACGTTGTCTCAATTTACTGGAAACTCCGAGCGGTGGTAAAATTTATATCGATGAGATCGATATATTAGATAAAAATACCGACGTGCCAAAAATTCGTCAGAAGATGGGAATGGTCTTCCAGTCGTTCAATCTTTTTAATCACCTTACCGTGATGGATAATTTGACGATAGGGCAAATTAAACTTCTTGGAAGGAAAAAAGAAGAAGCGGAAAAAAGAGCAATGGAGTTACTCAAGATGGTTGGTCTTGCGGAAAAGGCTGAGAACTTTGCCGATGAACTTTCCGGCGGACAAAAACAAAGAGTCGCTATCGCCCGGTGTTTATCTATGGATCCTGAGATTATTCTTTTTGATGAACCTACTTCCGCGCTTGATCCGACGATGGTAAGTGAAGTGCTTGCTGTTATCCGTCGTCTTGCAAAAGAAGGGATGACGATGGCTATTGTCACTCATGAAATGGATTTTTCGCGTGATGTTTCAAATAGAGTTTTGTATATGGATGAAGGTTTGATTTATGAAGAAGGTTCTCCTCAACAAATATTTGAGAATCCGCAAAAAGAAAAAACAAGAGCGTTCATTAACAGGATACGCAGTTTCATGTATCACATTGATAGTCCCGATTACGACTTGTATGAGATGAATGCAGAGATTGAACATTTTTGCGAAAAACATGTTTTTACCAGGAGGATGACTATTAGTGTGCTGTTAGTTGTGGAAGAGCTTTTAACAATTCATAAATCTCAGTCAAAGGAGATAGACATTGATTTGACTCTTTCTTACTCGGAAAAGTGGAATAGTTCGGAAATTATTTTCGAAAGTTCCGGTGAAGAGAAAAACATGTTGGATATCGACGATCCGGATGAAATAGGTTTTGCAATAATAAAAAACTTAACGGAAAATATTGAATATCAAAGGGTAGGCGGAAGGAACAAATTGAATATGATTTTAAAAAGAAATTAAAATAACAACGGCAAAAAAATTATTTAAAGATTCCCATTCCATTTTAATTGTCTTAAAATAGAAGATGCTATCCTTGATGGAATTATTCCGAACACGCATGAGGATGCCTTGAGCTATTTGTACAAGATTAAAGAGCAGTATTTGTGAGTGAAATTTTGATACTTCTTTTTTTAGAAATTCAGTATCATGTTTAATACTCTTGTAAATGCACATAAATTTATGCATATTTTGATCAACAATTTAGAACCGGAGTATCTATGTCCTCGCTTCAAACACAAAATAAAAAAGAACGTTTAAGTTTTTTTGTCGATTCGGAATTATCAAATAAAGTTAATAGAATTTCAAAACAAACTAATTTAACTGTAAGTGATATAGCTCGAAAAGCTCTGCAAAACTTTGTTGTCCAGGTAGAGAATGAAAAAACCGATAGGGAACTTGAAGATGGATATAAAGCCAATTATAATTATTATTTAAAATCTCAAGAAGAGTGGCAATATGCCGACAAAGGATAAACTGGGAATAGTCGTTCCACTTGTTCGGGGAGATGTGTATCTCGTCAATCTTGATCCAATTGTGGGTAAAGAAATTGGCAAAGCCCGCCCGGCGGTAATAATTCAAAATGATATTGGGAATAAATTCAGTCCGGTTACAATTATTGCTCCGGTATCAAGTGTAAAAGAAATAACAAGACCTCTCCCGATTATGATTTTTCTTGAAAAAGGGGAGGGCGGTTTAACGGAAGAAAGCTACGTTGATTGCGGACAAATTAGAACAGTTGACAAGGATGCAAGATTAATTACAAAATTTGGATCTTTGAACAAAACAAGAATGCTTGAGATTGATAAAGCGCTGAAGATATCCCTTTCTCTCCACTAATTCATTGAACAAGTTTCTACCGTGTTTTTGACAATTCCTTTTTTCTTAGTCTTTGTTGATCTTTTTTTAATGCTTTGTTTCGTTCCTGCCAAAACTTCAATTCTTCTTCTAAAGTCATTCCGGCTAACTTCTTTTGTAAAATTCTAGCGCCTTTTCTTTTCATTTCTACACAATCAAATTCTTTACTCATAACTTATCACCACTAATAGGGAAAATATTTGTTTGTTAGTTTTATTCTTCGCCAAAATAATCCAGATCAATTTTTTTAATTTGATAAGTTGAAATGGTCGAAACAGCCAAATCAAAGTCAATCATATATTGCGCTAACTGCTCCCCATCAATCAGCACAATCTTTGTTTCATTTTTAGGTGTATAATCCAAAGCATCTTTAGAAAAAAATGAAGTAGTAATAAATATTCCCTTTTTAGCTCCTTGACCAGCTAAAGCTCCGACAAATTTTTGCAATTCAGGCCTTCCAACTACACCTTGCCATCTTTTTGCTTGAATATAAATTACATCCAAACCGAGTTTATCTTCTTTAATTATTCCGTCAATACCTTCATCTCCACTTCTGCCAATAGCTTTTCCGGCATCAGTTATTGAACCACCATAGCCCATTTTTACGAGCAACTCAACAACTAATTTTTCAAAAAAGGAAGGAGAAAGATTTTTAATTTTAGACAATAAATCTTGTGCTAATGATTTTCTGATTTTTTGATAAGAATACTCTAAACTTTCTTCTGGTGTAAGTTCGCTATCATTTTCAGTTTCAATTTCTAATTTTTCAATCTTATCTTTTTTATGTGTTTTAGTATGTTCAATATATTCGGGATAGGTTTTTAAAGTTCTCAAATTCACTAAAGATGGATTAGTTTTTAATAAGTTCAATCCGCTTTGCGTGATTTTGAAATGAGCGCGTTTAGTGTTCTCAAATAAACCAGCCATTTTCAAATGTGCTTTCGCCCAAAACACACGGTTATAGAAGACATATTGTGTCCCGCTTGGAAGAAGTTGTGATAATTCATTTTCACTTAAATTAAACTGCTTTGATAAATAATTGATTGTATCTTTAGTCGAATGTTCTTGTTCGTCAGAACAAAATTTTAATAATGGTAACATTAAACTTTGAAAATCTGGAATAGACATTATAACCTCAAAATAAATTTTATTAAAGTATTATCAATTTTCGTTTCATTGTTTGTAGAATATAAAAAGTGCGAGGCCAACGCCCCCGTTTGGTAATGTTTTTCTATGTAACACTAATTCAGAAATAGAACCTCCGAATTTTATAGTTATTTGTCCATACCAAATTAAAAACGTTTTTAGTTATTCCCAAACATCAATTCAAAAATACTTTTATAGTCTTTGCGCTTTCCTCTGCGAACTCTGCGGTTAAAAGGAAATTAACCACAAGGGGGCACAAGGTTTTGCACAAAGGTCACTATTCCCCTTTGCACCTTCGCGTCTTTGCGGTGAATTTTTTCTTTTCCGCTGAGACTCATTCGCTAACTTTTATCAATTCCTCTTCAACTTCACCAACCGTTATATTGCTAACGGATTTTGTTTTCTCCGAGAAGTATGAATAAATCCCCGGGATAACATACAGCGTTAAAATTGTTGAAAAGATCAAGCCGCCGATAACTGCAATACCCATAGAAACTCTGCTTCCGGAACCAGCGCCAAGCGCAAGGGCGATAGGTAATGTTCCGAGGATAGTAGAGAAGCTCGTCATTAAAATAGGACGAAGGCGGAGCCGTGCAGCTTCTTTTACTGCATCAACTACATCTAATCCTTGCGCCTTTTTCTGATTTGCGAATTCAACAATTAATATTCCGTTTTTCGTTACCAACCCAATCAACATAATTTGTCCGATCTCGCTAAAAATATTTAACGTCTGATTGAAATACCAGAGTGAAAAAGCTGCACCTGCAATTGCCAAAGGAACGGTGAACATAATTATCAGCGGGTCGCGGAAACTTTCGAACTGTGCTGCAAGAATTAAGTAGATCAGCATAAGCGCAAGCATAAAGGTGAAGAGTAAACTCGAGGAGCTTTCCACAAAATCTTTTGAAGCGCCGTCCAAAGCGGTAGAAAAAGTTTCATCCAAAACGTTCTTCGCAATTTTATCCATCGCTTCAATACCATCGCCGATAGTTTTTCCCGGTGCAAGACTTGCCGATACCGTAGCGCTTACATAACGGTTAAATCTGTATAACTGCGGCGGACTGCTTCTTTCTTGCAGCGTTACTAAATTATCAAGTTGAATTGATTCGCCTCTGTTATTTCTTAAGTGAAGTGAAGTAAGATCAACCGGTTTGTTTCTATTTTCTTTTAAAACCTGACCGATAACAGAATATTGTTTTCCGTCCATAATAAAGAATCCGAAACGTTGCCCGCTGTACGCGAGTTGAAGAGTTTGCGCAATATCCATTGCTGAAACTCCTAATTCTCTTGCTTTTGTTCTGTTAATTTCAACGGCTATTTCAGGTTTATTAAATTTTAGATTGACATCAACATTTGCAAACGTCGGGTCTTCTCTTGCTTTATCTAAAAATTTTGGAACAACTTCCCGCAGCTTTTCAAAATTCGGCGCTTGGATAATGTATTGAACAGGTAAACCGCCTCTTCTTGTTGAA
>JALNWB010000190.1 GCA_023231105.1 Ignavibacteriaceae bacterium
AGGAAAAAACTTCGTGACGGGTTCTTAGACCCAAGGCACAAACCTTCTCTTCCGTAAAGGAAACTATTTTATTCAATATTTCAAAGAACTTTTTTTATAACATTTAACATACAAGTCACAAAGGCACAAAAACACAAAGGGATTAACGAATTTATTTCTGCTTCCCCTTCTCATTCAAAATAAGATGCCCCATTTTGTCTCTTTTCGTTTCCAGGTAACGAAGATTATTTTCGTTCGGGAGAATTTCTATCGGGATGCGTTCTACTTCAAATCAGCGTAGCCGTAAACGGCAACGCTGCACGAAAAAATCATCGTAAACGATGATGGCGAAAAATTTTATCCCGATTTATCGGGGTTTATTTGTGTAGCGTAATCCTTTTATGGTTACGCGGTAGTAAAATAGCAGCGATAAATCTATTTCTTCTTCCCCTTATCATTTAAAATCAAATGCCCCATTTTATCTCTTTTGGTTTGTAAATAACGGAGATTATTTGCGTTCGGGATAATTTCTATTGGAATGCGTTCTACAATTTCAAGATCGTATCCTTTTAAGCCGACAACTTTTTTCGGATTATTGGTAAGTAATTTTATTTTGCGGACACCGAGATGAAGCAGTATTTGTGCGCCGATTCCGTAGTCGCGCAAGTCCGCGCGAAATCCAAGCGCTTCATTCGCTTCAACGGTATCTTTCCCTTCATCTTGCAAATTGTATGCACGAAGTTTATTCGTTAGACCGATTCCCCGCCCTTCTTGCCGCATATAAACAACTACCCCGACGCCTTCTTCTTCAATCATTTCAATTGCACGGTTAAGCTGGTCGTGACAGTCGCACCGTAATGAATGAAAAACATCACCGGTCAGACATTCGGAGTGCATACGAACAAGCACGGGTTTGGACGGATCAATTTCTCCTTTAACCAAAGCAAGATGTTCTTTCTTCTCAATTTTATTTTCGAAGAGGAACATTCTAAAATTCCCTTTTGAAGTAGGGAGATTGATCTCGGTAACTTTTTCAACAAGGCTTTCTTTTTTAATACGATAATGAATTAAATCTTTTACGGTGAGCACTTTTAAATTGAATTTCTCGGCAAGTTCAATAAGTTGCGGAGTGCGAGCCATTTCGCCATTGTCTTGTAAAATTTCACAAAGCACTCCGGCGTGAGTTAAACCGGCAAGAGCGCAAAGATCAACAACAGCTTCGGTATGTCCTGCGCGGCGAAGAACGCCTTCATCCATTGCGCGAAGCGGGAAGATGTGTCCAGGAACCGCAAAATCATTTCTTCTTGAATTTGGGTCGATCATTTTTTTGATTGTAACGGCTCTATCGGCGGCAGAAATTCCGGTGGTTGTTCCTTCAACGGCATCAACGGTAACGGTAAATTGTGTTCCGTGTAAAGCGGAGTTTTCATCAACCATTAACGGCAGTTCAAGTTCTTCCAGGCGTTTGCCGGTAAGAGAAATGCAGACTAATCCTTTGCCGTTCGTAATCATAAAATTAATTATTTCGGGAGTAACAAACTCCGCAGCACAGACAAAATCGCCTTCATTCTCGCGGTCTTCGTCATCAATAATGATGATTACTTTTCCGTTTTTAATTTCTTCAATTGCTTCTTCAACGTTACAAAACATAGCGAGAACACCTTAGTTAAAACTTTCAGAATATTTTCGTATTTAGATCAATAAAACATGTGAACAAGAATGGTTGAATGGGAAAAAACTTTATTAATTCATGTGGTAAAATTTTAGCACAGACTGAAGTCTGTGCTACGGAATTTCAAACTATAATATGTTTTTGTATACACGACTTAATAAAATAAATCCATCATTCAACCATGCGGTCATACAATCATTCAAACCTGCGTTCGTTCTTCATTCAATCCACTGCTACTAATTTCCGTCTTTGGCTTGTGTAACAATGCCAATTGCAGATTTTTCAAATTTCATCTTGACGTTATCGGCAACTTTAACGAGTATGGTTTTCTCTTCAACAGTATCAACCGTTCCGTGGATCCCGCTAAGGGTAACAACTTTGTCCCCTTTTTGAATACCACTGATAAGTTTTTCTTTTTCTTTAGCGCGTTTCTGTTGAGGACGAATAATCATAAAATAAAAAATTGCGAAAATAGCGCCGAACATAATAAGTGTGCTGTACATACTGCCGCCACCGTCTTGTCCGGAAGGCGGAGCCATAGCTAAAAGATAATTCATTTAGTTCTCCATTATTGTTTTTTGTTGTGAAATTTTCGGAAGGATTTCTTCCTTCCAACTTTTAAAAGTTCCGTTTAAAATATTTTTTCTCGCTTCGGTAACAAGGTTCAAATAAAAATGTAAATTATGTATAGATGCTAATTCCAAAGCTAAAACTTCTTTGGCGATAAACAAATGTCTCAAATACGCTCTTGTAAAATTTTTACACGTATAACAATCGCATGCCTCATCAACCGGGGAAAACTCATTTTTATATTTATTATTCCGCATCGAGAGAATCCCGGTTGAAGTAAACAAATAAGAGTTACGAGCGTTTCTTGTCGGCATCACACAATCGAACATGTCAATTCCGCGTTCAATTCCTTCAAGAATATTTTCCGGTCTGCCGACGCCCATCAGATAACGCGGTTTATTTTCCGGCATTAAATCAGTTGTAAAGTTAACTAATTCGTACATAGTTTCCATCGGTTCACCAACGGCTAATCCGCCGATGGCATAACCGTCAAAATTTAATTTGATTAAATCCGCTGCTGAAGTTTCACGTAAATCCTTATAAACGCTTCCTTGAATAATTCCGAAAAGAAATTGCTCATGCCCGTAAAGCGGCGTGGTGCTTTCAAAGGCTTCTTTATTCGATACAGCCCATGCAGACGTTAATTCTTTTGAAATTTTTGCATACGCATAATCGCACGGATACGGAGTACATTCATCCAAAACCATCATGATGTCGGAGCCGATACTTCGTTCAATTCCAATTACTTTTTCGGGAGTAAAAAAATGTTTCGAGCCGTCAAGATGCGAACGGAATTCAACACCATCTTTTTTCAGTTTGCGCAATTCCGATAAGCTAAAAACTTGAAAACCGCCGCTATCGGTAAGGATTGGTTTTTGCCAATTCATAAATTTATGCAAACCACCGGCTTCTTCTAAAATATCCGTCCCGGGGCGCAGATATAAATGATACGTGTTCCCTAAAATTATTTGAGCTTTAATATCATCAACAAGTTGAGCTTGGTTAACAGCTTTAACGGTGCCTTGTGTGCCGACAGGCATAAAAATAGGAGTTTGTACAACTCCATGTGCGGTTTCAAAATATCCGGCTCTTGCTTTATTTTCTTGCGCTTCTAAAACGAACTTTAACAATCGGTTCTCTTTTTCTCTCAAAATTGATGGTGAAATTTACGGAAAATGGGGCGGGTAAAAAAAGTTTTGTTACACTATATTAACTTCTTCTTCCAATTGAATTTCAAACTTCTGATAAACGTCATCTTTGATTTTTTGAGCGAGCTGAAGAATTTCATTTCCGTCGGCTCCGCCATAATTAACAAGTACAAGCGCTTGAAGTTCGTGAACACCGACATTTCCAATCCGTTTCCCTTTCCAACCACATTGCTCAATTAACCAACCTGCGGGAATTTTTACTGTGTTTTCCGAAGCCGGAAAACCTTTAACCAAAGGAAAACTTTGACTTATATTTTCAAAACGTTTTTTTTCAACTTCCGGATTTTTGAAAAAACTTCCGCAATTACCTAATATTTTCGGATCAGGAAGTTTTTCTTGCCGGATTTTTATCACGATGTTACGAATGTCTGACAATGTCGGATTATTCTTCCCCATTTTTTTTAACTCTTGTTCAATAGAGCCGTAATGCATGTTTAGTTGGTGGCTCTTCATTAATCTAAAAACTACTGAAGTGATTAGAAATTTATTTTTTAATTCGTGTTTGAAAATACTTGTCCGGTAATCGAAATTGCATCCGCTTTTAAAGAAAGTTCTTTCTTTAAAATCCTCTAAATAAACGCCATTCGCTGCAAAGAAAGAATCTTTTAATTCCTGTCCGTAAGCTCCGATGTTCTGAATTGGCGCGGCTCCAACGGTTCCAGGGATCAACGATAAATTTTCGATTCCGTAAAAATTATTTTCAACACAATAAGAAATAAAATCATCCCACAACTCACCGGCAAAGACTTCCAACAAAATAGAATCCTTGTCTTCATCTAATTTACTAATTCCTTTTTGGTTGTATTGAAGAACGCATCCGTCAAAGTTTTTTGTAAAAAGAATGTTGCTTCCACCACCGAGCAGTAAAATATTTTCGTTTTTAAATTGTTCTAAAACTTCTTTCAATTCAGTTTTCGAAACAACTTCGCAAAAATATTTGGTGGAGACATTCAGTCCGAATGAATTTTTAATTTTGAGATTATAATTTTCTTGAATGAGCATCTTTATTATTTAATCGCCTGTTGAATATCTGCGATTAGATCTTCAACATCCTCAATACCAACGGAGAAGCGAACAAGCTTTTCGGTTAAACCGAATTTCTCCCGTTTTTCTTTCGGAACAGAAGCGTGCGTCATCGAAATCGGATGACATAAAAGACTTTCAACTCCGCCGAGACTTTCGGCAAGCGTAAAAACTTTTGCGTTGTTCAGAAATCGTTTTGCAGTATCAAACGTATCAAACTCAACGGAGATCATTCCGCCAAAGCCGGACATTTGTTTTTTTGCAAGTTCGTGTTGCGGATGTTCCGGCAAGCCGGGATAAAAAACTTTTTTTACTTTGGGATGCTGTTTCAAATAATCTGCTATTTTAATAGCGTTGGCATTGTGCCGATCCATTCTAACCGCCAGTGTTTTTGTTGAACGAAGCGTTAACCAGCAATCGAATGGTGATGGAACCGCTCCCGCAGCATTTTGAATGTAGCGCAATCGTTCGTAAATTTTTTCATCACCGGTTACAACTATTCCACCAATGATATCGCTGTGTCCGTTTAAATATTTTGTGGTGCTGTGCAGAACGATATCAATCCCAAATTCAATTGGACGTTGAAAATAGGGACTCATAAAGGTGTTATCAACTACGCTGATGAGATTTTTTTCTTTACAAAGATTTGCGACCGCTTCTAAATCAGTTAATGTCAACATCGGATTTGTCGGCGTTTCAACATAAACCATTTTTGTGTTTGGTTTTATTTCCGCACGAATATTTTTCACATCTGAAGTATCAACCCATGAAAAAGAAATTCCGAAATCGGTCATTATTAATTCAAACAAACGGTACGTTCCGCCGTAAACATTATCGGTAACAATAACATGGTCGCCGCTTTTCAACAACGACATTAACGAATTAATAGCAGCCAAACCGGAAGCAAAAGCAATTCCGTATTTTCCTTTTTCAAGCGTTGCGATGTTCGCTTCAAGCGCGGCGCGGGTTAAATTGTGCGTGCGCCCGTATTCGTATCCTTTGTGTACGCCAAGTTCCGGTTGATGATAAGTTGATGTTAAATAAACCGGTGTAATAACTGCGCCGGTTTCTAAATCTGCTTTTTGTCCTGCATGAATTGCATCAGTTGAAAATCCCATGTCATTCCTTTCAAATTTTATAATGATGAAGCGTATTCGATAATATCGTAACGCGTAACAATGTCAATGATCCTTCCGAATTCTAAAACTAAAACTGCAGGTGATTCGGTTAACTGTTTTTTAACGATTTGCAAATCGCTCTTTTCGTCAAGACAAGGAAAAGAAGAACCCATCACTTCTTCAACCGTTGCATCGAGTAACGCGTGATTTTCAACCAAGCTTGCCATAACTTTTGCTTCGCGAATGCTTCCGACCGATTGCCCGTTTTCAATTACCGGGATTTGTGAAAATCCGTTTGCGTTAAGAACTTCAATGGCATCGCGGACTTTATCTTTCGCCTGCAAAAAAATTAATTTTTTTACCGGTCCGTTTTTCTTTGCGTTTGATAAATCTCTCAGCGTTTTCATTTCGCGGTTTAACAGCCGCTTTTCTCGCAGCCATTCATCACTGTGCATTTTGCTTAAATATCTTTCGCCGGTATCGCAAACAATAAAAACGATTACTGAATCTTCAGGTAAATCTTTAGCTATTTCCAATGCTGCTTTGGCAATCGTTCCGGTACTGCCGCCACAGAAGATTCCTTCTTCTTTTGTTAATGCGCGCGAAACAGAAAATGAATCGAAATCAGAAACATTAATTATTTCATCAATGACGGAAAAATTAATATTCTCGGGAATGCAATCCTGACCAATTCCTTCAACAAAATATGGAACACCTTCACGAAGTTTTCCATCTATTTTATATTCCTTTAAGATAGAACCAATCGGATCTGCACCGATAACTTTTATGTTCGGATTTTTTTCTTTTAAATATTTCCCAACACCGCTTATCGTTCCGCCGGTGCCAATTCCTGCAACAAAGTGAGTAATTTTTCCGTCAGTTTGTTTCCAAATTTCCGGTCCGGTTGTTTCATAATGAGCTTTTGGATTAGCCGGATTTGCATACTGGTACATGAATAAAGCATTCGGAGTTTCCGCTGCAATTTTGCGCGCAACGTTAACGTAATAATCGGGACTATCGTGCTTCACCGCGTTTGGGCAAACAATTACCTGCGCGCCAAGCGCTTTCAAATAATTAATCTTTTCGTGACTAACTTTGTCTGTAACTACAAAAACCGATTGGAATCCGCGGATTGCCGCAGCCAACGCTAATCCAATTCCGGTGTTCCCGCTTGTAGCTTCAACCACTGTTCCTCCGGGATGTATTACTCCGCGGTTAACAGCATCATCAAGCATGGCAACGCCAATACGGTCTTTAACGCTTCCGCCGGGATTTACCGATTCGAGTTTCGCTAAGATTAACGGTTTCAATCCTTTATTAACCTTGTTTAACTTTATCAACGGCGTGTTACCAATTGCATCTAAAATATTATTCTTATAATCCATGAAATCCTCTTTTTATAAACGTAATAATAAAAACCAGTATTAAATTTCTAATTCATTATTTTCAAACATATAATCGAACAAGTAAATAGTCTATCGA
>JALNWB010000191.1 GCA_023231105.1 Ignavibacteriaceae bacterium
ATGGGAACGCCGGAAAATAAATCTATGCTTCAAACTTCCGGTTTACTTACAGATGAACTTCAAAACGCCGGCGACATGGATTTGATGATCGCCTACAAATGCAATTCACAAAACGAATCTGATCTAATTTCAAAAAAGATAAATGAGTTTCTAAAAAAATCTGATAACACAAACAAATATTCCGGTTCTCTAAATCCTTCCAGTTTAGAATCCGCAATAAAAATTCTCCCTGACGCCAATCTTGCAATGATCTCCGTAGCCGGTAAATACGCCGGTGACGAAGCGATGAAAGTTTTGCAAAACGGATTAAATGTTATGCTCTTCTCCGATAACGTTTCAATCGAAAAAGAAATTGAATTGAAAAAGTTTGCGAAGGAGAAAGGACTTTTTGTAATGGGTCCTGACTGCGGAACCGCTATTATCAACGGTGTACCGCTTGCTTTTGCAAATGTAGTCAACCGCGGAAACATTGGTCTTGTCGCAGCCTCAGGAACGGGTTTGCAAGAAGTGAGTTGTCTCATTTCAAATTCTGGATGCGGAATTTCTCAAGCCATCGGCACCGGTGGACGCGATGTAAAAAAAGAAATCGGTGGAATAATGTTTCTTGAAGGAATCAAAGCGCTTGCAGAAGATAAAAACACAGAAGTAATTCTTTTGGTTTCCAAACCACCTGCTGATGAAGTGATAATTAAAATTATCGAACTCGTTAATAAAATTGAAAAACCTGTTGTTGGTGTTTTTCTAAATGCTTCAATCGCCTTACTGAAACAGAGTAAAATCAATATCGCAAAAACACTTGAAGAAGGTGCACTGTTGGCGGTTGCTCTTTCGCGAAGGGAAAATCTTGAAACGGTTTATAATGATTTAGAATCTCAATTTTCGAAATTGCAAACTTTAACCGAAAAAGAATCTGCGAAACTTAATAAAACTCAAAAGTATCTTCGTGCGCTTTTCAGCGGTGGAACTTTCTGCGATGAAACCCAAATGTTTTTTCAAAGTATGTCTGAAGAAGTTTTTTCAAACACACCGGTCGGTAAAGTGAAAAAACTGAAAGACGTATGGAAGAGCGAGAAGCACACAATCATTGATCTTGGCGATGATGAATTTACGGTTGGTAAACCGCACCCGATGATCGATTACTCAACGAGGAACAAAAGAATTCTTGCCGAAGCGAATGATCCGGAAACAGCAGTAATTCTTTTAGATATTGTTTTGGGTTATGGTTCAAACATGGATCCTCTTGCGGATATTATTCCGGTAATAAAAGAAGTGAAAAAATTAACTTCGCAGCAGAAAAGATATGTCCCAATAATTTGTTCCGTGACCGGAACGGAGAAGGATCCGCAAAACAGAACAGTGGTTGCAGCAGCTCTAAAAGCGGAGGGAGTGCTCATTATGGAATCAAACGCGGCAGCGAGTAAATTGGCAAAGTTTCTAATTGAAAAGAAGAGATGAAAAATGAATAAACTTTTTGAAAGCGAACTTAAAGTAATCAACATCGGATTGAAATCATTTAAAGAAACTCTTGACGAACAAAAAGTTTCATCCGCTCAAGTTGATTGGAAACCGCCGTTAATTTCTGATACTTTAATGTTAGATGTTATTAGAAAAAATTCAGATAAAATTGAAACCGCAAACAAAGAAGCGGTGAAAAGAATTTTAAACAGCAAACCGTTTTTAGTTGGGATGGAAAAGGCAATCGATGTAATTCCCGGCATGGAAAAAAATCTTTTGCTTCACGCTGGACCTCCGGTAACATGGGATAAAATGTGCGGACCGATGAAAGGCGCAGTAATTGGCGCGTTGATCTATGAAGGCTTTGCAAAAACTTATGATGAAGCCGAAAAAGTTGCAGCTTCCGGTGAAATAGAATTTTCTCCTTGTCACGAACACACCACGGTTGGACCAATGGCGGGAATCGTTTCTCCATCAATGCCGGTTTTTATTTTAGAAAATGAAGAGTTCGGCAACAAAGCTTTTTGCACAATGAACGAAGGACTTGGAAAAGTTCTTCGCTACGGTGCGTACGATGAAAGCGTTATTGAAAGATTACGATGGATGGAGAATGTCCTTTATCCATCGCTTAAAAAGGCGATTGAAAAAATTGGGAAGATCGATCTGAAAAATATCATCGCTCAAGCTTTGCATATGGGAGATGAAGTTCACAATCGGAACCGTGCAGCGACTTCACTACTATACAGAACGCTGGCGCCGGAAATCGTAAATCAAAACGAAAAAGAAAATGCGATAAGCGTTTTGAATTTTATCAACAGCAACGATCATTTCTTTCTAAATCTTTCTATGGGAGTTTCAAAAGTTTCTTTGGATGCCGCAAGAAATATTGAGAATAGCAGCATCGTGGTTGTTATGGCGCGTAACGGAACTGAATTTGGGATTCAACTTTCTGGAACTGGTAATTACTGGTTTACCGGAATTTCTCCGATTCCCGAAGCGTTATATTTTACGGGATACACAAAAGACGATGCGAATCCTGACATTGGTGACAGTTCAATTACAGAAACGAACGGACTCGGCGGTTTTGCCATTGCCGCATCGCCGGCAATTGTGCAGTTCGTCGGCGGAAGCACTAACGACGCAGTGAATTACACACTAAAGATGTATGAAATAACTACTTCGGAAAATAATATTTATAAAATTCCGTATTTAAACTTTCGAGGAACGCCAACGGGAATTGATGTAATAAAGGTTATTGAAAAAAATATTCTGCCCTTTATCGATACCGGTGTCGCTCATAAAAATGCGGGCATCGGACAAATTGGCGCGGGTGTTTTAGAAGCTCCGGCTGATCCATTTAAAAACGCGTTCATCGGTTTTGCAAATCAATTCAAAAAATAATTAGGAGCGGAAGTAAATGAAAACAAATGATTTTCTCAAGTTTATGGATGGAATTCAGGTTTACGATCTAACTCAACGGCTCAGCATTCACACTCCACCATGGCCAAGTTATATGCCGTTGGGGATTCAGTACTTCAAAAGAATTGCCGGCGCCCATATGGGACAAGGGGCAAATGGGCAAATCATAACTACCAGCAATCACGTTGGAACACACATGGATGGCGAAATTCATTTTCACGCTTCAGGCAGATCGATTGGAAATGTGCCGATGAAAGAATGGATCGGGCAAGGTGTTGTTGTTGATATTTCAAAAGAAGTTGGCGACTATGATCTCTACTCCCCTGAAATGCTGATGAGTAAAGCCGAAATTAAAAAAGGAGATATTCTCATAATCAACACCGGTTACAACCGCTATGCATGGGATCAAAAGCAATCTGATGAAGTCCGTTATTTTGTAAAACATCCCGGACCCGGACCGGGTTTTCACAAATGGGCGCTCGAAATGAAATTGAAATGGATCGGCGTTGATTGCGGAAGCGCAGATCATCCGATGAATACAATTATCAGACAATGGCATCCCGCACGATTTGTTGAAGCCGAACAGAAGTTGATAAAAAAATATAAAGTGAAATCGTGGGACGAAATGTTCCCGCAAGAAGAATATTACCAGGTGATGCACATAAAAATGTTTCCCAAAAAAATTGTTCATGCAGAAAATCTTGGCGGAGACATTAACAGACTGAGCAACAAACGAGCATGGATCGGCTGTTTCCCGCTTCGTGGAATTGAACTTGAATCAGCCATGTGCAGGATCGTTGCGTTTTTACCAAAAGATGAAAAGTAATTTTTCATAACGGAGTTTATCGTGGCAATTGAAAATCAATTTGATTATGTAAAAGTTAAAAATCTCGATGAAGTATTCGGTGTTTTTCAACATTACAAAAACCCGGTGATACTTTCCGGTGGTACCGATGTGGTTGAGTTTTTGAAATCCGGAACGCTTCAACCTGATGTTGTAATTGATATTAAGGGACTGGATTTCTTAAAAGATATCCGGCTCGGCAATAATATTTTATGGATTGGCGCAGGAGTAACTTTTAACGAACTCATTGAATCGGAAATCATCAACGAACATTTTCCCATAATTGCAGAGATGAGCAAAACCGTTGCTTCGGTTGGCATTAGAAACCGCGCTACTATGGTTGGGAATATTTGTTCGGCTGTACCTTGTACTGATAGCGGTCCTATTTTATCTGTTTACAAAGCGAGCGTTATCACGGTTGGTATGTTGGGTGAACGAAAAATTCCTATTGAACAGTGGTTTGTATCCTCACGTAAAACCGCGTTAGCAAAACATGAAATTGTAAAGGGAATTTCAATTCAACTACCCGATAAAAAACATGCCGGTTGTTTTACAAAACTAAAAAGATATAATGGAGAAGATCTCGCGCAAGTAAATCTTGCGATCCTGGCTTTTGAAGATTACTCATTCCGCATTTCATTTGGTTCCGTTGCTCCCACTCCCGTAAGGGCAATGAGAATAGAAAGATTAATAAACCGGATGAAACTTGTTCCCGAGTTGATGGAAAAAGCTCAGCAATTAGTTGAAGATGATATTGCACCGATTACCGATATCCGCGCGACAAAAGAATATAGAATGCACATGGCAAAAATAATGCTCGAACGAGGTTTAAACGCCGCACTCAATCGATTGAACAGCGGCGGTCCTGCGTATGGTAAAAGTGTGATTTAATTTTTCTGGATTTCCTTTAGGAGAAATGTTCATGAAAAAAGAAATTAGTTTTTTATTAAATGGTGAAAGAAGAATGATTGATGTTAGTTCTTCGGAAATTCTTCTTGAAGTGTTAAGAGACAGACTCGGTCTAAACAGCCCCAAATGCGGCTGTGATCGTGGTGACTGCGGTACTTGTTCCGTAATGATCAACGGAAAAACGGTACGCAGTTGTCTTATTCTTGCAATTGAAGTTGAAGATCAGGAAGTGGTAACGCTTGAAGGAATTATGCATAATGGATTAACGCCTCTGCAAGAATCGTTTCTCAAACACAATTCCTTTCAATGCGGTTTTTGCGCGCCGGGAGTAATTCTTTCTACAACAGAACTGCTTGCAAAAAATCCTCATTCAAATAAAGAAGAAATTCAAGAAGCGATCGCGGGAAATCTTTGCCGATGTACCGGCTATTCACCGATCATTGATGCAGTTATTGATTTAGTAAAATAACATTGAGAAATTTTATGGACGAATACAAATTTGTTGGAAAATCTTCGGTGCGTGTTGACGGGAAAGTAAAAATTTCCGGCGCCGCTCAATTTATTGATGACCTGGATTTTGGACCGAATTTACTTTTTGCAGAAATTGTTGAAAGCAAATTTGCGCACGCACTCATCAACTCAATTGATACATCCGAAGCAGAAAGAATTCCCGGAGTTGTAAAAATTGTTACCGGAAAAGATTTTCCTTTCCGCTTCGGTCTATACATGCACGACCGTTATATTTTTGCTCAAGACCGCGTAAGATTTGTCGGCGAGCAAGTTGCCGCCATAATTGCAAGAGATGCCGTAACCGCTAAAGCCGCAGCTAAGCTTGTTAAAGTTGGTTACACTGAATTAACGCCGGTTCTATCAGTTCAACAAGCATTGGGTGATTCGCCGTTTCTCATTCATCCCGATTTAAAAGATTATCATCACGTTCCCTGGTTTTTTCCGCAAACAGATTCCAACGTTGCGCATCTTCGCAAAGTACGGAATGGAAATGTTGAAGAAGCATTCGCCGATTCTGATTTTGTACTCGACGATGTTTACACCGTTCCAAGATATGCTCATTGCGCGCTTGAAGTCCACGGAGCAGTTGGCATGCTTGATCATTCCGGTAGATTGACTGTTTGGACAGCATCGCAATCTCCCCATACGCAGCGGCATTTATTTGCAGAAGCGTTAGCTCCTTTGGGATTTCAACATAAAGATGTCCGTGTTATTACGCCGTTTGTTGGTGGCGGTTTTGGAGGCAAAGCCGGAGTATCAATGGAAATTCTTGGCGCAGCACTTGCAACAAAAGTAAAGGGAAATCCTGTTAAAATTCTTTGGTCCCGCGCGCAGGAATTTTACAACACGTATCAACGGCAAGGCGTTGTTGCGCGGTTAAAAGTCGGTGTAAAAAATGACGGAACGATAACCTCACTTGAACACACACTATACTGGGATGCCGGCGCGTATGTTGAATACGGCGCGAACGTTGTAAACGCTGCCGGACTTTCGGCAACCGGTCCGTACAGAATTCCCAATATCAAAATTGATTCGTACTGTGTTTATACAAACTTACCTCCCGGCGGTCCATATCGTGGTTTCGGTTATTCGGAATTTTTATTCGGACTTGAATCTCACATAAATGAACTTGCGAAAAAAATAAAAATGGATCCGGTTGAGTTTAGAAAAAAGAATGCGATCCGCGAAGGAGACAGGCTCACTTACGGCGCAAAGATGAATCCGAATGGTTTGATGGAAGCGATTGACAAAGTTGCAAAAGAAATTGAATGGGGAAAGAAAGAAACTTCTTCCGATCCGAATAAAGTTATCGGGAAAGGTTTTTCATTATTTTGGAAAGCACCCGCTATGCCGCCGAACGCTTCTTCATCGGCGTTTCTAAAATTTAATGAAGATGCCAGTTTAAATATTCTTGTTTCGGGAATGGAAATCGGGCAGGGTTATTTAACCGTGCTTGCGCAAATAGCAGCGGAAGTTCTTTCTGTTCCGGTTGAAAAAATTAGAGTTGAAACTCCCGACACAGACCGCAATCCGTACGAATGGCAAACGGTTGCATCGCATGTTACGTGGGGCTGCGGCAACGCGGTTAAACAAGCCGCAGAAGATGCGCGCGAACAAATATTTGATTTGATTGAAAGAGCAAACGGAAAGAAAAGGGAAGAACTTTATTTAGAAGCTGAATGTGTCAGATCAAAAGTTGAAAAAGATTTTTCTCTGCCGTTAAAGAATTTTATTATTTCGGGAATTCAAAAAGAAGATGGAACATTTAGAGGCGGACCAATAATCGGGCGGGGAATGTTTATGCCGGAATTTGCTTCCGCGTTAAGCGATCCCGAAACAAGCCAGGGCGGTCATCCGAACGTGCATTACACGGTTGGAGCGGCTGCGGTGAAAATTGAAGTTGATA
>JALNWB010000192.1 GCA_023231105.1 Ignavibacteriaceae bacterium
AGATGCGAACATCGTAAACATCTATATGGAAAATGTAGATGATCCTAAAGCCGGTATCATTATTATTGAAGATGATGGTTATGGTATGAGTCCCGAAATCGTAGAAAATGTATGGCTCGAACCGGGAAGTGATTTCAAGACACAAAAAATCAAGAACCTTGAAGTCTCACCTAAGTATGACCGACTACCTATCGGGGAAAAAGGAATAGGTCGATTTGGCGCACACAAATTGGGGAATGTGATTGAGATGACAACCAAATCAAAAGACTCTAATGAAGTATTTGTCAGAATTGATTGGTCAGATTTTAATAATTACAAGTACCTCGAGGATGTTCCAATTACAATAATCGAAAGAAGTGAGCCACTCTTATTTAAAGATGATAGGACCGGTACAACCATCCAAATAACAGATCTGCGGAAGAAGTGGGAACGAGGAATTGCTAGGGAGGTTAAACGCTCAATAACAGCGTTAGCATCCCCATTTGATGTTAATGATTCCTTTAAACCATCCTTTGACATTTTAGATAAGCCAGGTTGGTTCCAAGGGTTGCTAAATTGGAAAGACGTAAAGGAATATTCTCTTTTTAGGTATAAAATAATTATATCGGGAAATTCCATCATCAAATTCTATTACGAATTTACTCCTTGGGCCAGTATGACAAAATTATTTCCAAGATCGGTGACTGAAAAAGAAGCTATAATTGATAACTTCAAAACATTAAAATATTTAGAAGATGATAATGAAGGGAATGTAATTAATCTTGCCGAATACAATATTGGTCAGATAACTTTTGAAGGCTACATTTTTGATCAGGATAGTTTCGTTTTAAAGATGGGAGTATCCGACAAAATTGGATTTAAAAAATATTTGAGAACCAATGGAGGCATTAAAGTTTTCAGAGATAAACTCAGAGTTTATGATTATGGAGAACCCGAAAATGATTGGCTTGGATTAGACCATAGAAGATTTCAACAGCCGGTCAAACGAGTAAGCAATAATAACATACTCTCTTCTGTCTCTATAACAAGGAAAGATAGTAGTGATCTGATAGAAAAAACTAACAGGGAAGGCTTTGTTGAGAATGATGCATACCAAGCATTTAGAGGTGCAATTCTACACTGTCTTGATTTAGTAGAAACACAAAAAGAACTGGATAAAAGAAAGATAAGAGCGGTCTATGGTCCAACACCAAAATCCTCCCCCGTAATGTCTACACTCAGCGAGGCAAAGAGATACGTTGAGGAAAGAGTTAAGGAACCCGAAGTTAAAACACAGATAATTAAGTATTTTACGAAAATTGAATCTGATTATAAAACAATCAGCGAAAACTTACTTAAAGCTGCTGGAGCAGGTTTAAGCATGTCAATTGTGGTCCATGAAGTCGAGAAAATAATTTTTGAGATCGATAAGGTCTTAAAAGCCGAAAAGGCGTCAGATCGAGTTTTAAATTTATTAAAACACTTGGCATCATTGATTGATGGATATGCAGAAATAATCAGAAAATCAAGTCAATCTTCTGAAAGCCTCATTCAATTAATAAACCAAGCAATATTCAACACCGAATTCCGCCTTCATGCACACAAAATTGAAATTATAAAAGAATATAGTTCTTTTAAAGGAACCTCGAAGGTTAAAATTGCTAAGAATCTTGTTATTGGTAGTTTAATGAACATCATTGATAATGCAATTTATTGGTTAGACCAGAGAGGTCATAAAGCCAAGGAGAATAAAGAAGTTTTTAACAAAAAGATTTTCCTTAATATCTCGGAAGATGAGCAATACACCTACCTCATCATTGCTGACAATGGAACTGGTTTTCTAATACCAACGGATGACCTTGTTGAACCATTTGTTTCTGCAAAACCAAATGGTATGGGGTTAGGACTTCATATTGCCAATGAAATAATGGAAGCTCAAAAAGGATTACTAATTTTCCCGGAATTCGACGATTTCGAGATTCCTGCAGAATTTAAAGAAGGGGCTACTTTAGTTTTAGGTTTTAAAAAATAATAAAATGCAACTACCCAGTAATGGCCGAATAGTTATTGTAGATGATAACATCAATGAGGTACTTCCATTAATCAAAATACTCTCGAAAAAGAGAATTCCATTCAATTATTATACAGGTACTGAATTTACTGATTTCCCTGACAACATTGATGACAACAAGCTACGTGTTTTGTTTTTAGATTTAAATATTTTTGAGCTCAATAAAGACTCTAAAAGTGTAATAAGTTCAATTGATGGGATTCTAAAGGCAATAATTCCCGACAATCCTAATCCATATTTATTGGTCATATGGAGCAAGCAAAATGATGAATATAAAACAGCTCTTGAACAACATTTTATGCATCATATTCCTCAAAAAACACCAGCAAGAATTCTATTTCTAAGAAAAGGTAACTATTTTGATTTTATTGATGATAAATGGCAGGCTCAAACTGACTGTATTCAAAGAATTGAAGCAGATCTAAACGGAGAATTGGAAAATATTTCACTACTTAGAAGTTTAATCTCGTGGGAAAATATTGTTCACAAAAAAACATCTGAAACTATTAATGAATTTTCATCATTTTATCCAATTGACGAGAATTGGGATAAAAATTCCAAAGCAATAATGTACCGATTGGCAAAGGCAATTATTGGTGATGATAATATAACTAAATATACTGATGAACAAAAACTTGCCAAGGCGTTTATCAATATTAATTCATTTTTATCAGATAGAATCGAGGATGAAGTTGAAGACCTTAACCTTGGAACAATAACAAATGTCAGTGATTTAGACGTTGATGTGCCTCAATCGATTATATCGTCGATAAATTCCAAGCTTCACCTATACACAAAAAGTTTTGCAGCTAATTATTTTGAACAAGGAAACACCTATATCTTGGCGGACCATGACAATCTTATTCAACGGATATTGTGGGACAAAAAATTTAAGGCTACACAAAGAAAACTCCTGATTGATTCGTCACCACAACTTATTCAGTTAGACATCACTCCTGTTTGTGATTACTCTCAAAGTAAAGAATATGTTAGAACAATATTTGGTGTAATTCTTAACTATGCTTTTTATAAACATTGTGAAAACCGTGGGATATTTTATTATCGAACACCAGGTCTTAAAATAAACAATCAAGAAAAATTTATTTTTTTTGATTTTAGATTCATCAAAACATCTCTCCAATCAGAATTAATTGAAAGAAATATTGCTCCAAGTTTTAAACTTAGGAGAGAGATTTGTACAGACATTCAATCTCAATTAGCAAACCAAATCAATCGGCCAGGAATTAGTAATCTTTAAACCAAGTGGGTTTCTGCTGCATTGATGTAAGGATAAGGCTTGAAGCCTTTTGGACTTTTCTCTATGGAATTTTTGCATTTACCTCGGAGTCAAACTAAATTCGCGGTCATCGTGCTCTAAAATGTTTCTTTAGAAATAAATTCACTCCAATTTAAAAGGTAACGAGATATTGTTTTTCGCCGATGTGACTCAAAGAAGCATAATTGTGGTAAAAACCTCCATTTACTACATATCCCATTTTTATCTGTCCTTTTTCGCACCCATCCTTCACAATATCTTGGCAGCAAATCATTCAATATGGCTGCAAAGATCAGAAGGAATTTAGTGCTGAAAGCCCTCGATATCAAGGAGACCACCTCCGGTGACCAGGTATCATTCAGTATGATATTCATTAAAAAAGATGGTGAACGAGTGTTCGTTCCACGGGCCGTCTCAACCGGATTGCCCTATTCATTGTCTGCAAATCGGTTAAGGGGAATCCTTCCCATTGATTCCAGTGGCAATAAAATCGGGCATGTCTATCCGGTTTGCATCGATAATATTCTGGAATATAACTCTCTGGAGGTAATACTGTAATGGCTAAAATTCTCTGGAATAAACAGGGGGATCCGCTAATGGCGTATGGTAAAACCTATTTCGCAACCACAACCGGAGCTCCAAAGGAAGTGGAACCGGTTAAACCTGTTGAAGAACTTGATTCCACCGAAATATTCAATCAATATACCGTCAGCCCTTGGGGATCGGGGAACGATTTCCCGGTTATGGCGTTGGATATCATTGGACGCACGGGTGTGCTGAACACCGGCTTAAAGTATATTAGAAACTTTACGATGGGTCAAGGGATATTCCCGGTGAGAGTAACCGGTTACAACGACAAGGGAGACGAAATCCTCGAAGTGATAAACGACCCGAAAATCACTTCATTCCTGGAGGGGAGGATAGTACGACGTTATATGGCCAACGCCCTGCGGGATTACTTCAAGCTGGGAATATCATTTGCGGAACTTATAGCCAATGCCGATGGTTCGCAAATCGTGGGAATCAATACCATTAACGCGCAGCATTGCCGACTCACCCAGGCAGAGGGAGGTTCCATTAAGAATTGCATTATCCATGGTAACTGGCCGGATCCACCGTCGGAAGCTTTCAAAACCTTACCGATCCTGGATAATTACGATCCGGAATCGGATCTGATCTCCCGGAGGATAGCCGGAAGAACCGCCAATAAATCCTTTGTCTACCTGATCCGGGATGAATGGGGAAACGAGGATTATTATCCCCTTCCTGCATGGTACTCCGCTTACCGTGCCGGATGGATCGACATCGCCAACCAGGTACCTATCTTCCTGAAGCGTGCTTATTCCAACCAGATTTCCTGGCTCTGGCACATCAAAATACCGTATGCCTATTGGGATAAACGGTACCCGAAATCTCAACATAAAGATGAAGTGGCCCGCATGGCATTGATCCAAAGAGATATGGACGAGATCGAAGGATCCCTGACCGGAACCGCTAACGCCAACAAGGCGATCTTTTCCCATTATGCCGCCAATGCCCAGGGGAAGCCCGAGGAAATGTGGTATATCGAGCCGCTGGACAACAAGTATAAAGAGGGTGACAAACTGATCACCAGCGCAGCTGCCAACTCTGAAATCCTCTTTTCCCTGATGATCAATCCTAATGTACTCGGCGCCGGGATGCCTGGGGGAACGTATGCCGGAAACCAGGGGGGATCGAATATACGTGAAGCTTTCCTGGTCAACATTGCCAATGCCTGGCTCGATCGGCAAAACATATTGGATCCAATCGAGGCCTATCTGGGATTCAACGGGGTGAAAGACGTTCAGCTTCGCTTCCGGAACACCATTTTAACCACGCTGGATACCGGCGCCGGTACCCAGAAACAAATAAACTGACATGCTTTTCAAACCAACCCTGAACGCGAAAATGGAGGAAATCCGGAAATATGTTCCGGTAAGCGCTGCAACTTCATTCGGAAACATCTCGGCATTTATCCAAAGTTCTGAAGTCAGTTATATAATACCATTACTGGGAGAGGAATTGTACGAACAGCTCCTTGCCTATTATACCACACCAACAACCTTACCAGCAGGAGTTACCACCGGTAACAAAACCCAGTTTGATACACTGATCGAGTATGCTCAGCGTGCACTGATCAACCTGACCTACTATTCCGGTTTTGATTTCATCAATACCATTATGAACGATGCCGGGTTTCACCGGCAGGAATCGGATACTGAAAAAGGCTTGTACAAGTACCAGGAGGATGCCGTCAAATCCGGATTCCGCAATAATGGATTCAATGCATTGGATACTATGCTCCGATACATAGAATCGCATATCGATGTATTCGAACTGTTCAAATCGAGTCCCAATTATACGCTCCGCAGAAAGTCGATCATTCCCGATACGCTTACCTTTGATGCCATTTTTGATATCAACGGCTCCCGGCTGGTGTTCTTAAAACTCTGCCGGTTCATTGCACAGGTCGAAGATTTCGAAATCGGGGCCCTGCTGGGAACACAATTGTACAACCTGGTTAAATCCGAAATCGTGAAAGATTCTCCGGATCCCAGGATTCTTGCCCTGATTCCGCATATCCAGCGGCCATTGGCCTATCTGGCAGTCAGCCGCGCATCCTTTCAGCTTGGAATAAATGTCACAGACAAAGGACTTTTCTTCGAATCTCAGGCATCCACTTTGCTGAATTCCGCGGTTTCCACACCATTAACGGATCAACAGTATTACCTGCTCGCAACCAAATCTGAAAAAACCGGCAATGAATACCTTGAACTGCTTAGAGGATTCCTGCTCGCCAATGCAGCGGATTACCCTTTGTACGTTTCTCCGGGAGGCTCACCATTTGTCCGTGACAACAAAACCAAAAGCACAACCTGGGTATGACTCCGATTGCATTGGAATATTGCCCCGTTAGATGGCTCCGGTATTCCCGGAAGCTGAATTGTCAGCATCCGGATAATTGGAGCGAATTATCTGCAAAGCAGTTAATCGCAGCCGTCCGCATCATGCAGGAGACCATCACGGATGATGAATTGATTGCATCGATGCTGAATACCAAAAAGAGACTGGTCAAAAGACTTTCTGCTTACCAAAAGTTCTGCATTATAGATCTTCTGGGGTTTCTGGAAACACATGACCCCTATTACGAATTCATTCTCCCTACAATCGGTAAGTTCTCCCGGCCACAGCCCAGGCTTAAGGACGAAACTTTCGGAACATTCATCTTCGCCGAAACATTCTTCGAGAAATACGCAGCCACCGGCGACAAAGAGTTTTTAGCCAAATTCATATCCTGCTATTACCGGACCGGAGCATTCCGGGAAGCCGATATCAAAATTAATTCTTCAATCATTGCGGCTTTCCCGGCCGATGAGCAGGAGGCCATTTTCCTAAATTACTACCTGATCCGTCAGTGGTTTGTAGAACAATACCCGAACGTATTTGAGCCGGCCGCAGACCAGACGAAAAAAGAAAAATCATCCTGGATAGACGTCTACGATGCCATTGTCGGTGACGACATCGTAAAGGAGGCTGAATACGCCAATCTTCCGATATCAACAGTCCTCCGGTACCTGGATAAACGCATCAAAACCAACAGACATGAAGGCAAAATTCGCTGAGCTGGTTTCCTACTTTGAGAATCTGGC
>JALNWB010000193.1 GCA_023231105.1 Ignavibacteriaceae bacterium
AATTTGATACTAATTCGAAAGTCTTCATTTCTTTTAATAAATTTATAGTTGGAATTCTAAGATACAGGTTTAAGTACAAATTCAACAAGAGAAAAAGAAAGTAGAATTATGAAAAAAAGTTTTCTTATGACCGCCGGATTATTTGGTTTTATCGGTGTTGCCCTCGGAGCTTTCGGCGGGCACGCGTTAAAGGAAATGATCTCTCCCGAAATGCTGGAGATTTATAAGATCGGGATTCAATATCATTTGATACATGCGGTGGTATTGCTTGCAATTGCATTTTCGGGAAAAGAATTTCTGAAACATTCTTTTATTTTATTTGCTGTGGGAATTCTTCTCTTCTCCTTTTCACTTTATGCATACGCGGTCAGCGGAATTAAATTTCTCGTCTTTATTACTCCGCTCGGCGGAACAAGCTTGTTAATTGGTTGGGGATTGATGGTTTATCAATCGTGGAAACAAGTAAAAGAATAGAAAACGAAAAATGCAACCTCGAAGGTGAAGGAAGAAATTATGTTTCACCCTTTGAGGTTACTAATCTAAATTTCCATAAGCCATCATCCGTCAACATTCATCCATCTTAATTTTTCATTGACCAATTTCGTCCTTATTTTTATGACGCTATTTGTTAATTAAAAGAAGTACCTCAATGAAACATATCATCATTTTCTTCCTTGTTTTTGTTTCCATCAGCTATGGTCAATACAATATCAAATCACCCTACTTGCAAAATCCCGATAAGATAATTGGATACGTTGATAGCTGTGCAGCTTTCTGGTTGAATGCTTACGATCCGATTAATGGTGGATTTTATACAAATATTGATAAGTATGGAAAAGCGAGCGGTACACAAAAAAATATGCAAACACAATCACGCGATGCGTATGGATTTGTCCGCGCTTTCATGCTCACCGGAAATGATGTCTATCTTACCAAAGCAAAACAAGCGCTCGATTTTATGTACAAACATGCGTGGGATAATACCAACGGCGGCTGGTTCTGGGAGCTTGATAAATACGGAAACCCGACCTCCGGCAACACAAACAAAGATGCGTTCCATCAACATTATGGACTTCTCGGTCCAATGGCTTCTTTTGAAGCAACCGGCGATACACTTGACTGGAATTGGGTAATGAAAGGTTATCAAAACAACGAAACAAAAATGTGGGACAACCGCGCTCAATATTTTGGTTATTACGATTACAGCAGTAAAAACTGGTCAACAAAAAACAATAAAAGTTTTAACGCTACCGTTGATGCGATTACAACTCATTTACTTTATTTGTATCTGCTGACGAAGGATCAACAATATTTAGATAAATCGCTTCTGATAATTGACAACATGAAAACTCACTTTGTTGCCAGCATGGATAAACAAAAGATCGGTTTTGCCGAAGTTTATGACGCGAATTGGAATATTCTTTCAAGCGAAACGATGACAATTATGGGACATGTTTTAAAAACCGCATGGTGTTTTGCACGGGTAAACCAAGTTTACCCTGACCCAACTTCTATTTCAGCGGCACGAAAACTCATGGATGATGTTTTGGCAAAAGGATATGATAACGAGTTTGGCGGACCATACAAAGATTATAACCGAACTACCGGACAAATGTTAATGTGGGGAAATCCCGACACAGCTAAAGCCTGGTGGCAAATGGAACAAGCGGTAATGGCGGGTTTACAGATGTATCAAACAACCTCGGATGAACAATACTTGAAAATGGCGGATGAAACACTCGACTTTTTTATGAAATATTTTGTTGATCATACCTACGGCGAAGTGTATGAAAACAGAACCCGACGCGGCGCGCAAACGTGGGGTGAGGGAAAAGGGAATCCGAACAAAGCCGGGTATCACTCAATTGAATTGGGGTACTACACATATCTTTACGGAAAATTTTTCGTAAAGAAAGAACCGATTACTTTGTACTATGATTTTCAATCCGGCAAAGACAGAAAAGTATTTTTAAACCCTATCGAACTTCCATTTAACGATTATGCTATAAAAGAAGTAATTTATAACGATCAAACTTACACGAATTACACTGCACAAATGCACGAACTTCATCTACCGGTTAATGTCGGCGGAAAATTTAAGGTGACGTTTGAGCAAGTGATCTTTGATGATGTAGCTGATGAAAAAGTTTTGCCGGAGAAGTTCGAGCTTAAACAAAATTATCCAAATCCGTTCAATCCAACGACAGTTATCAGTTGGCAGTTAGCGGTCGGCGGTCACGTAACATTAAATGTATATGATATTTTAGGAAATGAAGTTGCAACGTTGGTGGATGAAGAAAAGCAGCCCGGGAGCTATAAAGTTACATTCAACCCTCAACTAACCACTAACCACCAACAACTCGCCTCCGGCGTATATTTCTATCAACTACGGGCTGGGAACTTTGTTGAAACAAAGAAAATGATTCTTCTTCGTTAGGCAGGTAGTTGATGATTCCCCATTAATAAAAAAGCCCGGCAGATGTCGGGCTTTATTCGGAATGAAAACTTACTCGTGAGTATTTTTTATCGCTTCAATCTTATTTCGCTTATAATCAGAAACGCCGACAACTAAACCGGCAGTTACTACAATTGCTCCTATAATTTGATACGTGGTAACATCCTTTCCGAAAAGAAGCATAATAAAAGGAAGAAGCGCCAGCCAAACGTTAGTGTAGGGAACCCACAGGTGAGCAGAAAATTTAGAGAGTTTAAAGAATCCAAAACTGTAAATGTATCCCGTTAACCCGGCTGCAATAACAAAGAGAATCGGCCACCAGTTATTGGGGAAAATACTTCCTTCGAACAATGCAAAAAACCTATGGTATTCAACCGAGATAAAAATCTTTTCAATTTTCTTTTCAACAACGGCAGGTAATTCTTTTTTTAATTGATAAGATGTTTCGGTTTTTACATAATGAGTTAAGATAAATTCCTTTTTCGGTTCATCAAGTTTTGCAAGCACCCGCGTTTCAAATTTATTAACAGGAACTTGATCCGGAATATTTGCGCGTAGAAAACTTCCGACAAGCGGAAAAATAATTAGCGCCGATGTAATAAAAAGCATCTTCCAGATTTCGCGCCATAATACTAAAGCATTTGGACCAACTCCGGAGAAAGCAGTCTGAACCGTTTTGTTATTTAGTATCTGCTGCGAGCCTAAGCAGAGGTTAATAATTATTATCCAAATGATTGCGGTTGAATCAAGAAAGGTATTTGGATCAGGATTACCACCGAAAATTCTTGGTGCATGAGGAATAGCTAATCCTAAAACAACGAGCAAAACACCTATCCAATGTTCTTTTCTTATTGAAGCATTGAACATGAATTTGCCGAAGAAAGGCAGAAACGCTAAATAAATATTTACATAAGGAGCAAAAAGATGAGGTGAATAATATCGCGGTAAATAAAAGAAACCGATGTTTTCAATAACGCCGGTAAAGGCACAGATCATAATCGTTATCAAAGCAACTGAACCAGGCCACAAATATTTAATTTCTTTTCCGCGGATAACTTCTACCACAACAGCGATTGCAGCCCAGAGAAGTTTTGATAACTCTCTCCACCACGTCATCACTCCCGGAGAAACACCAACTGCTTTATTGCCGACATATTCCGGCTGATTGCCCATCCAGTTGAGAATGTACTGACCTCCCAATCCTCCATTAATAATCATCACCCAAAGAAAAAGTAAAATCAATTCCATCGTTCTTGTTCACTTATGTAAATGAATAGTTCCAATTTTTACGGGGGGTAAAGTTACTTTTTTTTTTTGAATGAACCTATAAAATTTTAATCGATACATACAAATCTATATGCATAATTGAACGATTGAATAATATCCTCGATTAAATTCTTGTTTTTTTTTTGACACGATTTACGAACAAGGATTAACGAATAGCGATTTTTGATTTGGTTGACTTCTAAAATCAAAAATCGTTAATCATTGTTCTGAGATCAAAAAAGTATTGGTTGACGGCTTCGCTGCGCTAAGAGCGCATGGTGAATGAAATCAATTTCAAATTGATAAAGAAAACGATCATTCATCCATTCCGTCGTTCTGTTCCACCGCGAACCAATTTTTCCTTATATTTGCAGTCAACTATTGATAAATATAGAGAAGAGAATGGATTCCCAAAACACAATCGAAATTCCCAAAGCGTATAATTCTGCCTCCGCTGAAGATAAATGGTATGCCTACTGGTTAAAACACAAAATTTTTCATTCTGAAGTTGATAAAGAAAAAGAACCTTACACCATCGTTATTCCACCACCAAATATTACCGGTATGTTAACAATGGGACACATTTTGAATAACACACTTCAAGATGTACTCATCCGCCAAAAAAGAATGCAAGGATTTAACGCTTGCTGGGTGCCGGGAACAGACCACGCATCAATAGCTACTGAAAGTAAAGTAACAAAATATTTAAAAGATGAAGGCATCGATAAACATAAAATCGGACGTGAAGAATTTTTACAATACTGCCAGGAATGGAAAACAAAATACGGCGGCATCATCATTCAGCAATTAAAAAAACTTGGCGTTAGCTGTGATTGGGAACGTGAACGCTTTACTATGGATGACCACTACTATAAAAAAGTTATCGAAGCGTTTGTGAAACTTTATAAAGATGGAAAAATTTACCGCGGAAATCGATTAGTAAATTGGTGTCCGGTTTCAAAATCAGCAATAAGCGATGAAGAGGTAAATTATAAAACGATAAACGGAAACATTTGGTATTTCAAATATCCGGTGAAAGATTCTGATGAGTTTATTACCGTTGCAACTACTCGTCCCGAAACGATGTTGGGAGACAGCGGCATAGCTGTTAATCCAAGCGATAAGCGGTATAAAAAATTAGTTGGTAAAGCTGTAATTCTTCCTTTGGTGAACAAAGAAATTCCGGTTATTGCAGACCATTATGTTGAAAAAGAATTCGGTACCGGCGCTGTTAAAGTTACTCCCGCGCATGATTTTAATGATTATCTCATGGGGCAACGGCACAATCTTGAAGTCATAAATATTTTTAATCCCGATGCTTCAACGAATGAAAATGTTCCGCAAGAATTTCAGCATCTTGACAGGTATGATGCCCGCAAGCTGGTTGTAAAGAAGATGGAAGAACTTGGTTTAGTTGAAAAGATTGAACCTTATCAAACAAACATCGGATATTCCGAACGTGGCGGCGTACCAATTGAACCATATCTTTCCGAGCAGTGGTTTATAAAAATGGATGAACTTGCTAAACCTGCGCTTGATATTGTTAAAGCGGGAAAAGTAAAATTTCACCCCGACCATTGGGTAAAGACTTATGAACATTGGATGGAAAATATTAAAGACTGGTGTATCTCGCGTCAGCTTTGGTGGGGACACCGCATTCCCGTTTGGTATTGCGTTGGCGATGATCATTGTAATTTAGAATGCAAACAGCCGATCGTTGCCGAAACAAAACCGGAAAAATGTCCGCACTGCGGAAGTACAAATTTGAAACAAGACAATGATGTACTTGACACATGGGCTTCGAGCTGGCTTTGGGCGCATGAGGTTTTCAAAACAGAAGAAGAAAAGAAATATTACTATCCGACAAATACGCTTATCACTGCTCCGGATATTATTTTCTTTTGGGTAGCGCGTATGATAATTGCCGGATTATATTTCGAAAAAAATATTCCATTCAGCGATGTTTATTTTACAAGCATCATCCGCGATCTGCAAGGGCGGAAGATGAGCAAGTCGCTTGGCAATTCTCCCGATCCGCTTGAAGTGATAAATGAATATGGCGCCGATGCGCTCCGTTTCTCCGTAATTTATTTAGCGCCGCTTGGACAGGATGTTTTGTTTGCAACCGAGAAATGTGAGATCGGCAGAAACTTTGCGAACAAAATTTGGAACGCCGGAAGATTTTTATTGATGAACGCACAGACGATTCCAATCGATAAGAAACTCGCAGATAAACATATTGATATTGTTGATGAATGGATTCAATCGCGTTTTCATCAAACGTTAAAAGAGTTGAACCGCGCGATGGAGAAATTTGAATTCAATAACGCTTCAAAAATTATTTACGCCTTCGTGTGGAATGATTTCTGTGATTGGTACATCGAACTTTCAAAATCAAAATTCTATTCCGATAATGAAGAAGTGAAATCAGCCGCATTAACACGGGCTATTTCTCTCTTCGAAAATCTTTTAAAACTTGTTCATCCGTTTATGCCGTTCGTAACTGAAGAACTGTGGCAGCTCATTGAAAAAAGAAATGAAGGAGAAAGTATTTCAACTTCAGCTTATCCAAAGTGCGACGAAATATTGATAAAACAGAATGTTGATGATGAAATGAACTTCTTGCAGGAAGTTGTAACCGGAATCCGCAATATCCGCGGCGAAATGAACATTGCTCCTTCAAAGCCAATTTCTGTTTACTTGAAAACGGAAGTAAATCTTTCAGCAAGTATTAATTATTTCAAAAAATTGACGCGCGCAGAAGAAGTCGTGATCGGTAAAGACATTGTTAAGCCTGAGAAATCAACTGCCGCTGTAGTTAAGAATTGCGAAATCTATATTCCGCTTGAAGGATTGATTGACGTTGCTGCGGAACGGGAAAAATTGCTGAAAGATATTAGCCGCTTAGAAGGCAGCATCAACGGGGTCGAGAAGAAATTATCAAATGAAAATTTTGTTAAGAACGCACCCGCGGATATTGTTGAAAAAGAGCGAGCAAAACTGACTGACTGGAAAGATAAATTAGTTAAGTTGAATGAACTTCTTAAAAATTTGAATTGATTTATTTCCGATAGTAATGTAAGTTACACAAAAAGGATTAATATGGAATTGACAAAATCTTTTGTAGTAGATGACGCTGGCAATGTTAAAAGCGTTATTCTTGATTTCGAACAATTCAAAAAAGTTGAAGAAATCTTACTTGATTATGGAATTGCAAAAGCGATGACTGAAGCAGCCGATGATGAAGAAATCAGTTTGGAA
>JALNWB010000194.1 GCA_023231105.1 Ignavibacteriaceae bacterium
CTAATTCGGTTTCAGCATGTTTCATGGTATATCCACCGCTGTGAATAATTGTTTTCTCAAATCTTTTGCGAATTGCTCTTTTTATTGCCAGGGGAACTTCCGGTGCGCCCATAGCGCTGTGATCAACAAGATGAATGTAAAGTATCCCCACACTATTTAATTTTTCAGCAAGATATTTATATGTCTCATCAATTTCAGGATAGTTGGGCATATCGCTTGCTACACCATAAGGCGATAAGCGTAAACCAACCTTATCTTTTCCTATCTCTTCAACTATACCTTTGATTATTTCCAACAGAAAACGACAACGATTTTGAATACTGCCGCCGTAGTTATCGTTTCTAATATTACTAACCGGAGATAAAAATTGTTCTAAGAGATAACCATTAGCGCCATGCAGTTCAATACCATCAAATCCCGCTTTTAAGGAATTGGCTGCAGCGGTAATATATTCTTGTTTGGTCTGATCTATTTCTTCGATTGTCATTTCTTTTGGAATTGGAAAATCTTTCAACCCGTGAGCGTCCGTCCACATTTGACCCGCCGGTTTAACTGCGGAGGGAGCTATGATAACAGCTTCTTCCGGCATGTTCTCGTAATGACTGATGCGCCCCGTATGCATAAGCTGAACAAATATTTTTCCATCTTTGTAGTGAACCTTCTCCGTAATGTTTTTCCAACCGCTAACTTGTTCATCATTGTAGATTCCGGGGATGCGGCTATAACCAAGACCATTCGGTGAAGGAGAAGTTCCTTCGGTAATGATAAGTCCGGCAGCAGCGCGTTGTCCGTAATATTCTGCCATTAATTCGTTTGGGATATTGCCAATTGCGCGAGAGCGCGTCATCGGAGCCATAACGATTCTATTTTTAAGTTTAATGCGACCCAATTTATAGGGACTCAGTAGTTTAACTTTTTTCATTTCGCATTTCCTTATTCAAAATTATTGTTCTAATTGTTAATCAAGCTGATTTGTTTTTGCCATCGAGCGACCTGCACTGCGAAGAGACTCGGGACAGTCCATCCGTCCGGTATGAATTTCAATGAACACGAGATCATCCGCTGTGGCAGCCTTCGCTAGAGCATCTTCAAGCTCCCCTTCTGTCCGGACATCAATGCCTAATCCTCCTCCGAATATATCCACGAGTTTGTGATAGTGCCAGGGTTGAATATCGTTGTAAGGGCGATCAACAATTACACGTTCAATTGTATATCCATCATTATTGATGAGAAAGATAATTGGCTTGAGGTTATTCCTGATCATCGTCGAAAGGTCCTGACAGGTGACTTGAAAAGAACCGTCACCAACAAATAAAACTACTTTCCGATCTTGCGCTGCCATGCTTGCACCTAAAGTTGCACCAACCGTATAACCGATTGATCCGTAAAAAGTTTGTCCTATAAAGGTTGCACCTTCCGGCATCAGCATCTCGGCGGCGCTGAAAAGGGATACACCTGTTTCAGCAATGACTATTGAATTGTCTTCTATAAAATGACTCATGCGGTCGAAGAAACGCTTGATAGTAAGCGGTTTCGGTGCATCAGGCTGGTACGGTTCTGAATGTCGGTGTACACAACCATCATGTGCACATTGGATGTCCAAAGTTGCGGGATCTCGTCGTAAAAGCTTTTCCGTTAGTCCGATGATAAAATCATGGAGATGGACGTTCTCGTAGTAATGGTGCTTGATTTTCACGAAGCCGATGTTGCCGCTGATCATCTGAGAGTCGTCGAGATTCGTTGTAAATCCGCCCGTGTTAAAATCTGTCATAAGTGCCCCAAGTTGTAGAATACAGTCAGCGGATTCGACCCGATTCCGTACGTAGTCACGACTACGATCTCCCTCGTAGAGACCTATGAATTGTGGGTGATGCTCTGAAAGCAGCGTCTTGCCCAACATCATAGTTACATATGGAAAGCCAGTCTTGTCCAGAAAACCTGCGAAATCATTTTGCAACTTGAAACGTATTAACTCAACGTCGCCGATCACAATCGGTTTCTCTGCCTTGTTCAGCATTTTAACCGCTTCCTTGATCGCTTCCGCGAGTGCATCAGGATTACTCTGTGGGTGCAAAGGAAAATGGAAAGCATTCGGTCGATTACATTTCATCATCACCACATCCGCGGGGAGACTGATGTAAACCGGTTGCTGGTGAGAGAGACAAGTCGATAATACTCGATCGATCTCCGCCGGGGCTGTTTCAGCTGAAATGAGTTGGGTTGAGGCGGCAGTAATTTTCTCATACATCTTCAGTGGGATTTGATAATCGCCAAGAGTATGATGCAACAGTGGTCGTGTACGGAAATTAATCGTTGCTGGTGAACCGGTAATAACCACTACCGGCACTCTTTCGGCAAAAGCTCCAGCAATACCATTGATAGCACTCAGTTCTCCAACACCAAAGGTTGAAGAGAAAGCACCGATGCCCCGAATACGTGCATAGCCGTCAGCAGCATATGCCGCGTTGAGTTCATTGCATGTGCCAACATATTTAATATCGCTCTTTAATACTTGGTTAAAGAAACCCAGTACAAAATCTCCCGGCACACCAAAGAGGTGATCCACTCCGATCTCTTTCAATCGGATTAGAAGATATTCAGCAACTGTAATTTCTGAATTCATCATATTCTCCCTCTCTTCATCTTAATGTTCAAGAATTGTGCGTAAGATACTTCCCTAATTATAAATCGAAGTTGCCAATGGCTATGAAAGTGAATTAAACTCTTGACCACATCAGCCTTATCGACTATTTTTGTTAACATGGTTTTGAATCTTCTCCGTAATGTTTGAAGAGTTCTCTTGCATACTCATCACCTATCGGTTGAGATGAATCAAATTCAGGGCTATTCTTTATGGATTCCTGCATAAGATTAACATAGACTTTTGATTCTCCCCAATCAATACGTTTAATCCAACGAGGTAAAATAAGAACTTTTCTCCCCGGCAGCCAGTTGGTTGTATCCACAATTATGAAGCAAATATTCCATTTTTCGTCGTCAACTATATAATCTTCCACATGCCCGATTTCACCGTCATTAGCATGAATGTAGTATCCCTCGACATGCTTTGTGCTGCGCAGATGTGGATCATCCGGAGGTTGGGGAACAGAATCATTCTCTTCCTTCACTGTTTTCATATCGATAATAGGTGTATATGCCCCCATCCCGATTGATCCATCGTAAAACACATAATCCCAGTAAACCGGCAATCCATAATGTGTAAACAATTTAATCTCGTGTTGTCGGGATACGGTTTTTTCAGATTCAAAATCGGGGCTGTTACGTACTTGTTCCATAGTTAGGTTTACTTGAAATGTCTGTGATTTCCAATCGGTTATACCTAGTGCCGCATGAGGAATAAGGACTTTCCGTTCTGATAACCAACTGCCTGTTTCCACTACTAAGTAACGAATTGACCATGTAAGATCATCAAAGTAGAACTCATTTACTTTTCCTAATTCACCATCCTTTGCACTAATGGTGTAGCCGATCAAACTATTTACGCTGCGTTGCATGTTAACTCCTTTTTTAATCAATTATTTTTCTTTTCCCGGTCTTACTTTTCCAATCATCGCAATGGTACAGATAATCGGTTTTAGTTGTAGTCATCCGGTAATCTTCTTTCAAAATTAATTTGCCGCACTTTCAGTTTGATTAATCAGATAGTTTTCCATTCCCATTTGATCTATCTGTGCATGCTGCATTTCTGCCCAATCGATATGACCCTCTTCCATTTTGAGTATCTTTGTCAGCAAGTCAACAGTACCTTGATCATCAACCTCACGAGCGAGTTTGATAGCGTCATTGTAAGTGCGGACAGCATCATATTCATCATCATTATCGTTACTAATCATTTCTGAAACAGTTTTACCAATCTTAATAGTATTAAGTTTGGATACCGTTGGTGAACCTTCAAAAAAAATGATTCGCTCGATGAGCCATTCGGCATGATGCATTTCATCCATTGCCTGTTTTCTAATAGCCAAATGAAGTTTGCCATAACCCCAGTTTTCGCACATTTCAGAATGCACCATGTACTGGTTTATGGCAGTTAGTTCATCTGCCAGAAGCGAATTCAAGACTGTGATTAATTTTTCATTGCCTTTCATATTTTTCTCCATTATAATTTTAATAATAAAACTTGACTTGGCTTGATTAATTTTTCTTTCTAAAGAGCAACCAACCAATTAAGACACCAAAAAGGAGAGTAACAATAGTAGGATACAATCTCCAATTATTGCCACCCAACCAATGGTTTTCATTCATCCTTCCATTCATTCCGCTATCCATCATTGCTCCGCTGCCGAAATACAAAAAAAGCACTACTATAACTACAAGCGCAATGACTAAGTATCTATTGTTTATTTTATCCATTTGGATCTATCTCCTTAAGTATTGTGAATTAAATTTTTATTTTGTGATTTTACATTTGGACTTAGAACTCATTTTTTTATGCTTGTGTCTGATGACTTCTGGATATATAGAAAAACAATCTTATACTGTATAAAACTATGGAGAGGGTTTTCTTAATTCAATCGTACAAAGGGATGAAAAAGGAACTACATCTTTTGGTTTAGTTTATAAATCGATATAGATTGAATTTGCTGATGGAGTAATTATAAGTATCGAAATACCTACAATAATTCGAAGTGACTCTTTATCATTTGTCTTTCGCCTTTTACTATTCTCGATCCACTCGAAGCACCGGTGGATTACCGATTTGAATAACGATAGTATAACGTGTGCCTTTCTCGGCATAGAACGATACGGCAGGAGATACCGACTCATTCTGTATGACGGTAGTTGCGGTGACGTTTCCTTGGGCAGCTGTCTGAAATGCTGTCGTTTGACCTGCTTCTACATCGTTGATATTAATTGTATTGCCTCCGGTCGTCTGTATTTGGACATTAGCTTTGTCCGCCCGATCGTTCCGGATTCGGAATTTAGGATCTTCTTCCTCAGAACAACCAATTATGGCAATTATAAATGCTAAGCTAAGAATACCGATAATAATGTTTTTCACATGTTCTCCTTTTTTTATTTCATTGTATCATTCCACTATTTTTAATGCGAACAACAATTGTTTAACTAATTATTGATCATCGAAATACTCTTGGAAATTGTTTGAAGTGTTTCATCAGTGTAAGAATAATTAGCGATTTCCAGGCGTGTATGTAATGCAAGTTTCTCCATAATATTATGAATATGACTTTTAACAGTATAGGTGGATACATGAATTTTTTGACCGATCTCTTTATTGCTCATGCCTTCACTAAGAAACATGATAACCTCTCGTTCCCTCGTTGTCATCTGAACTGCTTCTTTCATTTTGGATTTACCTTCTCTTACGGCGTGATCAACAATTTGGGAAAAAAGGGAATCAACTAAGAGAGCCGGAAGAACCGTCGAACCTTCAGCTACTGTTCGTATCGTGATTAAAAAATCATTAAGCGATGCATCTTTTAGAATGAAACCATTAGCGCCTGCTTTAACATACTGCAAAATATCAGCTTGCACAGGGGCAAGATCCATAATTATTATTTTTGCTTTCGGAAAGTCTTTCTTCACTATTTCCACAACCCGTAAACTATTCTGACTTCGCAATCCCAAATCCAAAAGAACAACATTCGGTTTTAACTGCTTGATTTTTACAAGTGTGTTTTTGCCGTCTCCGGATGCGGCGGTTATAATGATATCCTTATGAGGTTTAAGAATCCCAAGGATTCCTTCCCGGAGAAGCCGGTTATCTTCGATAAGTAACAATCTGATTTTTTTCATGGTATAATCTCAATAAAAAGTAAAACTAATATTGACACTTAATAATTAATTAAAAGTATTACTTCGCACCCGCAGCAGTATCAATAACATATTTAATGAAAACTTAAGCTGCAGCGCCTTAAACCGCTTCAAGAACTATATCATTTGGTTTTTCGCATGGCGGTTACGCAACGCAATCCCACTATGATGAACTATATTTCAACACACTATTGAAAAACTCCACTGATACCATTTTTGGACAGTTTTTTACTAATTGCGACAACAAAGTGCAACTATTAAGGATATAAAATCAATCGGTCAAAGGGATGAAAAAGGAACTACATCTTTTGGAGGAATTAACGAGAGGTAATTATTCGCTAATTAATGAAGGTGTATCGCCTGCACTTTTATATGAATCGGAAATGTGGGCGTAGTTTGCAACCTGGACACGTGTATGAAGTGATAATTTTTCCAGAATGTTATGAACGTGACTTTTTACAGTATAGGTTGAGAGATGAATTTTTTGTGCAATCTCCTTATTGGTAAAACCATCTGCAATCAAATCGATCACTTGTCTTTCGCGTTTTGTCATACGAACCGATTCAATGATTATGGAAGGTTTGGATCCGTTAATTGCATGTTCAATAATTTGAGAAAAAAGTGAACCGGTTAAATGCGGAGGTAAAACTTGAGTGCCCTCATAAACTAATCGGATAGTTTTAAAAAATTCAGCGATGTTTGCATCTTTAAGGATAAACCCTGAAACTCCAGCTTGTACAAATTCGAAAACATCTTCTTGCAAAGGGACAAGGTCCATCACAATTATTTTAGCTTCTTGATAATGCTGCTTAATTAATTTTACAACTTGCAAACTGTTTTGACTTCGCAAACCGAGATCAAGCAATACTACATTTGGTTTGAGCTTGTCCATCATCATCAATATGTTTTCGCCATTCCCAACCGTAGCAACAACACTCATATC
>JALNWB010000195.1 GCA_023231105.1 Ignavibacteriaceae bacterium
CACAGCCACGACCACTGGCGCCAATTCGAGCTGGACCATCGGGGCTGACCATGCGGACGGAGGAAAATTCAAGATTTCATCGTCAACGGCGCTTGGGACAAACGATAGGTTGGTGATTGATGGAAAGGGCCGGATCGGCATTGGAACTTCCAGCCCAATCGCCAAACTGCATATTATTGATACGACTGCGGCGGCAACCTTTACTGGCGATAATCAGCAGGGGATGAAGATACAAGGCGCAAATACTGCTTCTGATTATGCAATCCTGGGTTTTGATGGAAACGCGGCAACATATAATAAAAATAAGGCCCAGATTGGCGCTAAATTTACCGGAATCGGATCCTATTTGCAGTTTGGGACGAGCAACGATTATAGCTTGGGCATTACAAACACCGCTCTAACAATTGATCCCACCGGCAACGTCGGCATTGGCACCACCAACCCATATCTTTTCAAGCTCACTGTCGCTGGCTCAATCGCTCCATCCACCACCAACTCATACGACTTGGGCGGCACGGCTAATTACTGGAGGAGATTGTATGCCACAAACGTAAGTTCAACGAATATTGATGCTACGGGTTATGTCAGCACAACAAAACTTACAACAGGTATAGGTTCAATTTCAGCGCCTAGTTTGTCGTTCCAGGGCGATCCAGACACAGGGTTGTATCTTTTTGATGCCAATAGAGTGATGGTTGCAAGCAACGGAACTAATCGTTTTCTTTTCGGCACAGGAACAAACTACAACTACGGCAATCTTTGGCCAGGCGCACATAATGGTTATGATTTAGGCGCAATGTCGCAAGCTTGGCGCAATCTGTATGTCTCCAGTACTTCATACCTGGCAGCTGTTAATGCGGCCGGCAATATCATCCCAACTGCCAATAATCAGTATGACTTAGGTTCTGCCACTTTAGCTTGGAGAAATGTTTATGCTTCTGGCACGATTATGACAACAGGTGATATATATGCCAGGAACGTCACTTCAACTGGCATCATCTATACCGGAGCCACCAGGCTGACTGCTGATGCCGGAGGTCCTTTAACTTTAATAGATGAACCTCTCACGGCCACTCCTGCCGCTGGCACCAGACAAGGTTATATCTTCGCGGTTGGCTCAAATCCATTCTTGGACATGTATGCCCAGAGCAACGGAGCGGCGAATGGAGTCCAGAATGCATCAGTTAGGTTCTATCAGACACTCAGACCTGATCAAAACAACTTAACTGACGTAGGTGCTTATGGCGGAGCCATCAAGAACCTCTTTGTTTCTTCAACTTCTTACTTAGCTGACATCAATGCCGGAGGCACTATCACCCCCAGGACGACTTTGACTTATGACCTCGGCACTTCATCCAATTACTGGAGGAAGTTATTCGTGAAGAACGTAAGCTCAACCAACATAGACGCCTTGGGTTATGTGTCGACGACAAGTCTTTGGGTGAATGGCACACAAATAACCGGGAGCGGTAGCCAGAATTTGCAACAAGTGACTGATATTGGCTATGTGACGACCAAGCCCATCCGCGTTGCCGGCGTCTCTTCGACCGCCAGCATTTTGCCGACGGTTACCAATTCTTATGATCTCGGTTCATCTTCCGCTTACTGGCGCAAACTCTTTGCCACCAATGTCAGTTCCACCAACATTGATGTTTCGAATTATATTTCTGTTCCAAATCAAACAGGTCTGATTAAAGTTGGAAATTATGGAACAATTTCCGAAACAGGAAGCAGCCTTGCATCCATATCAGGCAATGCGGTCAAGGCTAGTCCGACATTAAATAATACGGTTGTTAAGACGGCAACTGATCCGGGCCAGTACATCAAGATGGTCTATAATGCAGGCATTTCTTTCCATACAAACCTCACCGGTGCTGTTGGTACAACATATGACGAACTTTACAACACGCGAATGTTGATTGGGTTAAACGGCAATGTTGGTATTGGCAGTACAGTTCAACCGCCAAATAAATTGACGATCACCGGAACCGGCGCAGCCGGAACTGCCGGTAATGCTGACCTCGGATTCAATGTCACGAGTTCGGCCTCGACTTTGAGCTGGACTATGGGTGCCGACAAAGCAGATCAGGGTAAATTCAAAATCTCGTCATCTACTGCCTTGGGTACCAGCGATAGGTTGGTAATTAATGGCAAAGGATATGTGGGTATTGGCACGGCAAGTCCGAACTCATTGTTTAATGTTTACGCAGCCGAAACAGTAGGAACGAATCGGGTATTGGCGAACATCGAAGGTCAGCCAGTTAATGGCGGCGGTAGCAGCATACTAAGGGTGACCGGTGGCTCTTATGCAACAGACTTAGAACAAAATCAAGGGGGAACAGGGCCATTCAGATACGGGACCTATATTGATACCAATATAGTCAATAGCTTCAACGCCAGCAACGGAGCATATGGCAACATCAATTTCGTGACTGGCAATGTGGGAGGTTCAGCAGTAGCTATGACCATCGGCGGAGGAACGCAAAAAGGCAACGTGGGCATTGGGACAGCGGCACCGTTGACCAAACTGCACGTGTACGGAGTGACGAATGCATCACCGGCAAACGGCATCAGCTTGCAAACCGACAATACGGCGGGTAGTTATACGGGGCTTTTCTTTAAAACCACCACCGATGCTACTGCGGATTATTTCAAGGCAGGACTTTTCTACACGAGCGCGGCCGAGGGTGCTGGTCGCAGTGACCTTCTGCTCGGTGTGCGTACCTCGAACGATTCAACATCGGCAACGCCCAGCAACTCAACCGGGTTGCTAGTCCAAGGAACGACCGGCAACATTGGCATCGGTACAGCAACCCCTATTGCACAAACAGAAATTTACGGTACTGGTCAAACAGTTGCGGCCTTAACAGATGCAGGGAATCGCGGCGCAATGCTTATGCTCAATGACTCTGGGACTGCGGCAGGGAACGGTGCAGCGCTCGTCTTCGGCAACTTACAGTCACGCGTGGCTAACTCCATTGGCTTCGCGGCCATTAAAGGATATTTGACTAATGGTTCTGGTAATACGACCGGCGATATTACCTTTTCATCACGGCGCGCGACCACAGATGTTGCTTTGACGGAAAATATGCGGATTGAGGGAACGACCGGTGAAGTTGGCATCGGGATAGCAACTCCCGGGTATCTATTGGATGTTGCCGGGAGCTCACAGTTCGGGACATTGGCTGCTGCATATACAGCGCGTTTTCCGACGGCAGATGTTACTGCCATTGGAACGACGCCTAATATATGGGTTGGCGCAAGAGGGAATATTAATGACCTGGCTCAAATCGGAATGGGTTATCTTTCAGGAGTAAATCCACCGGTAATTATTGGACATAAAGAAACAGCCGTAGATGGGAATACAAAAGGATCTATTTTCTTCGCTACCAGAGATGTAACTACGGATACGGCGCCGACTGAAAGAATGACGATCACATCTGCCGGCTACGTGGGTATTGGCTCTACAGCCCCATCATCTTTCAAGCTCCAAGTACTTGGAGACGTCGGTCCAGAGACAACCGCAACCTATGATCTCGGTTCCCCGTCCCTGCGCTGGAAGAACCTTTATGCCAGCGGCGGCATATACGCCTCTGGCACGAGCATGCTTTCTGTAGGCACTCCCGTATCAAGTGCCAGCGCCATTAATGCTTTGTATGTCCAGGCACGCGGCATGAATTTGGTGGCCAACGGTTCTGGTCTGATGGGGAACGACTATAACTTCAGCGCTTTCACTTATTCGCAAAACGAAGTGCACGGCGGCTTGGGTTCATTTATGTGGAGTGGCGCTTATGCGAGTGCCTTCTCGGACGAACTGATTCCGGTCGATGTCTCCAAATACTATCGCATGGTGGGTTGGGCGAAACACGGCGATACGGGCGGTGCAGACTATGACCCGACTAATAGGCAGTACGCCGGCGTCGTGGCTTTTGATATTGATGGCAATGCCATCACGCCGTCCGAAGCAGTCAAATACCCTGGTTCGACCGATACCACGCTGACCCAGGCCCTGAATATCGGCGATACGGTCATGCATGTGGCCGATTCTACGGGCTGGGTTAATAGCGGCTGCTTGTATTATTCTTGCGCGATCTCATGGTGGCCATACACTAACTCCAAAGGTTATACCTATCCCAACTACACCTACACGCGCAATGAATCAATGTACACGTATGTTTATCCTAATCCTACGTGGCATGACGGCGGGATCAGCGGTGGTGACATCACGTTACACGGACCATGGCCCGGCCCGGCTCTGCCCAACGGGACCCCCGTGCGCAACTTGTACAGCGGCAGTACTTATAAATACATCACGGCCAGCAATACCAACGTGCCCAATGAATGGACGCGCTACGAGGGCTTTATTGGTTCAGTCGCGCAAGGTAGTGATCAGGATGCCAATAAGTTTTTCGCTGGCACGGCTTATGTCAAACTCATGTTCCTGCCCAACTATATTGGCACCGGCAAGATTCGTTGGAGCGATTTGTGGTTATCGGAGATGTCGTCCAAGAATCTTGAGGCGGCGGACGCGACGTGGCCAGGCGTGGTTTCGACTTCGACCCAGACGTTTAGTGGCAACAAGACTTTTAACGGCTATGTGGGTGTTGGAGCCAGCCCGATCACCCCTCTTTATGTGCAGAGCACGAGCGAGGGGGCCAAGATAGACTTGCTAACCATAAAAAATACTGGTTCTTCGGCGGATACGGGTGAATCAATTCTCTTTAGTAATTCTTACAGAAATGCTCGGATAACCGCTTATTCCTCTCCAGGTAGTTTTTATGGAGGAAAACTCCAACTCCAGACTCACAACACTGCTAATAACACTGATAATCCAGCGGACTGGAATACGGGTCTTTTCATGGATTCTTATGGCGCAGTGGGTATCGGGACGACAGTACCGGGGACACAGTTGGAAATTGGTAGTACAAATATCAACGACCGCCCAACTGCTTCTATTGCCACAATAAACTCAAACTTTGCCGCTGCAAACGGCGGTGGGGAGTATGATTCTTTGATTCTTTCCAATGGAGGCACAGACCCTTCAACTGGTATCCGTGGGTCAGCTTTAAGTTTCAAAGCAGCCACTTACGGTGCGACGGGATCTTATTCAACAGGTAGAATTTTATCATATTTTGATACATCGGGCGGTGTAAATCCTGGATATGCGGGCTCGGTCTTAGCCTTACAGTATCCTACCGATGATAATGCTTTTACGACCGGGATGGTCTTGCGGAACGGCGATGTTGGTATTAACGTTGCTGCTCCGGGAGCAAAATTACAAGTCAATAAAAGTTCAACATATAGCAGCGAAGCCAGTGCTGGGTTTAAGATTGAAGATGGCACGAGTGCAGTGGCTATGGTTATGGGCGCTGATGTGGCTAATAATAATTTCTACATCCAATCCTTGGATCCAGGCACAAGCTATCTCACAAGGCCTTTGTCGCTTAACCCGAATGGAGGCATGGTGGGCATTGGAACAATAGCACCGACAGCTCCTTTGACAGTAAGAACAGATATAAGGTTTGCGGGTGATTATACGGTTAATGGGGCGGGAGCTGTGATTACCAGCGCGACTGCAAATGGCGGCTCTGTTCCTTCTGCTGCAGAAAGCGCACTACTTCTAACTCGTATAGGTGTAAATGCTCAGGCTTATTCTAACTTAGTTGGCTTTAACCTAAGTCGGTATGTGAATTCGGGAATAAATGCCAAGACGCAACTAGATATTGCTCTTAATGACACAACTGATAATCCGTCAAGTTTGGTAAATATAATGTCATTACAAAGCGGTGGTAACGTCGGCATCGGAACAACAGCACCAAGAAGCAAATTGGAGGTTGATAGTGGCACAGCTAACACTTTTGCTGATGCGGCAGGTACTGCGGCAAGCTTTGTGTCGGGGACCCCAGCTGGCCAAGCCTCAACCGTAAGCATTGAAAGCAATGATGCCATGGCGGCTGATACTGGCGGCGTGCTTGGTTTCGGCGGCCGCTACATAACTGCCGCCACAGGGTATGCAAATTGGGCTGCTATCAAAGGTTTGAAGGCTGATGGAATATCCGGGCAGTATGGCGGTTACATGTCGTTCTATACGCGCTTAACCGGTGTAGGCAGTTCGGAACGCATGAGAATTGATACAAATGGCAATGTGGGCATTGGCGAAACAAATCCGGCTTATTCAAGATTGCATGTCAAATTAACAGGAGCGGGCATTCAGACTAATACGATTATTGATAATGAGCAGGCCGTGGGAGCTGGCGTTGGTTCTGATATTGCTTTTACGGGCAATGGAACGGCCACCATGGGTACGTTAAGATCGGCTTATGAAGATGGTACGGGTACCAATGCCTACGAAGCATTTTTAACAAGAGGTTCGGGTTCGGTTTCGGAAAAAATGAGAATCTCCGGAGCTGGCTACGTGGGCATCGGCGACACCTCGCCAGCGGCCATGTTGACCGTGGGCAATGGCGATTTGTTCCAGGTGAATTCAACTGGCCATGTCTTGGGCATAGCGGGAACGGTCGGAGCGCCGACATACTCTTTTACAGGTGACCCGAATACAGGCGTGTATAGTGCTGGCGCTAATGTGCTTGGTTTTGCGATCGATGGCTCAACCTTCGCGACTATGGGAAATAATTCTTTAAATCTATATTCATCCAGTGCCGTAGCAGGGTCAAATCTGGCCTTGTCTGACAATTCTAACCATAGTTTTATGGTTACCATTGCC
>JALNWB010000196.1 GCA_023231105.1 Ignavibacteriaceae bacterium
ACTTCCGAAATTGAGTTGCGAATATATTTTGTTACGTCAAAACCGATTCCAAGTTCAATATCTTCCGGTAAGTCTTTCTTTATTTGATCCAGCCGTTTGTAAAACTCATCTGCAATTCGAATATAATTTGCGCCCGGCTGCGGAATAAGAACAATGCCCACCATCGGAATTCCATCGCGGCGCAGAATTGATTTATCATTTTCAGGATATAATGCTGCCTCGCCAATATCTTTAAAACGAATAATACTACGTGCTGATTCTTTTATGATAAGATCGTTAAAATTATCTACCGTTGTTAATCTTCCGAGTGTTCGTACAGTTAATTCTGTATTGCTTCCTTCGATGCTGCCTGAAGGTAATTCTATATTTTCTCTGATTAACGCATTACGAACATCGATTGGAGTAATGTTATATGCAGCAAGTTTTGCCGGGTCCATCCACAAACGCATGGAATATTTTTTTTCTCCCCAAATCGCAATCTGACTCACTCCGGGAATAGTCTGTAATCTTTCTTTAAAAGTATTTTGCGCTATATCGGATAAAGCAAGCAGCGTTCTTTTATCGCTTTTGACACTAAGAAAAACTATCGGAACAGCATCTGCGTCGGCTTTTGAAACGGTTGGAGGATCAACATCAGCCGGAAGGCGGCGTATGGCAATAGAAACACGGTCGCGTACATCATTTGCAGCTGTTTCAAGATCGCTGGAGATATCAAACTCAACCGTAATTTGACTGTTGCCGTCTCTACTAACTGAAGTTAATGACCGGATTCCCGCTATGCCGTTTATTTGTTCTTCTAACGGCTCGGTTATTTGAGATTCGATAATATCTGCATTTGCCCCAACATAACTTGTTGAAACAGTAATGATCGGCGGATCGATACTTGGATATTCGCGAACTCCCAAATAAGTATAACCGATAATTCCGAAAAGTAGAATTACAATTGACATAACAATTGCAAGAACTGGGCGGCGAATGCTAAGTGATGATAAACTCATAATGATTCTTTTTCCGTTGGTAAAGTTTAATTTATCGCACTAATTTCATAAAACATTTTATCAGTCATCATACGACTGTTGCAATGTTGATTAAAAAGATTCTTAGCTCTGAAAGAGCGAAATATGTCAACACAGGGCGAAGCCCTGTGAAAAAAGTGTGGGTAAAAAGTAAAGCTCTGTAAGAGCGGAATAAATTTTAGTCCCATACATACTTTTCATCATATTCCACTTTATACTTTTTCAAAAATGCACTATATTCTTCCTGGAATGTTTTCTTTTTATGATGTTCTTTTTGATTTTCGATGTAAGCTATTACTTTGTCAATTTCAGATGGATTAACAGAAAACGCTCCATACCCATTCTGCCAGTAAAAGTTTTTTAAGATGGTATCTTTAGTTTTCATCCACTTTGATGAATGTGATTTTACTTCTTCCAATAAATTCATCAAGGCAACTTTCTTTGACAGCATGCAAATGATATGAATATGATCTGTGTATCCACCAATTTTTATAGGATGACATTCCATTTCTTTACAGATTCCACCGATATAGCAGTACAATTCTTCCTCCACCGGTTGGTGGATTAGCGGTACTCTCTGCTTAGTACTGAAGATGATATGGATGTAATTCTTTACGAGTGATTGTCCCATAATTTATTTCGCTCTTTCAGAGCTTAGGTGTTTATTAATGTTTGTCCGCCATAGGGCTAACGCCCCATGTTGATATATTTCGCCCTTTCAGGGCTATCACATAGTGATGACTTCGCTATAATAAAAAATTCCATTTAATTTATCGCATTCAGTTTAACCGGGGCATTGGGTTTTAATTGAATGATCCCGGAGACGATTATCGTATCACCGACATTCAAGCCGTCAATTATCTGCACTTCATTCTCAGTCCGGATATTTTGTTTTACAAGCTGCGGGACTGCAATTCCGTTTCTATAAACAAAAACTTTTTCGCCCTGTATGTCTGGTACTACCGCTTCCGAAGGAACCATTATTGCATCTTTAATATCTTGAAGTACGATATCAATCTCAACGTATGCACCGGGAGTGAGTTCTCTTCTATCGTTCGGAATAATAGCACGCGCTTGAACGGTTCTTGAACTTTCATCAATCTTCGGTTCAACGGCGTAAATTTTACCGGAATAAGTTTTTCCAGTTGAAGCGATCTTCACTAAAATTGTTTTTCCTTCTTTAACAATACCGAAATATTTTTGCGGAACGGAAAAATCTACTTTTACAGGGTTGATGTTTTGCAGTGTTGCAATTTTTGATGTGGGAGATATATAACTTCCTTCACTAACGGAACGGAGTCCGATTATCCCATCGAACGGCGCCCTGATCTCTGTTTTTTCCAATTGCGCTTTTGTAAACTCTACATCAGCTTCCGCTGAGTTTAATTCGCTCAACGCGTTATCATACTCTTGCTGACTTGTAAGATTTTTTGTGAACAACTGTTTTATTCTATATTCCTTATCACGCGCTAACGACTCCTTCGACTGATTTTTCTTTAATGTTGCTTGAAGTTCGGAATCGTTGATCTTGATTAAGACAGTACCTTTTTTTATCGGCTGTCCTTCTTTGAAAAGTATTTTTGTGATCTTGCCGGATATTTCACTTCTCAGTTCAACCTCTTCGTTGCTGATGAATGTTCCGTTGGAAAATATTTTATCCTGGATAAATTTGGTTTTCACAATTATCGCGTTCACTACAGTTTTTCTTTTAGGCGAACCGGGAGAATCTGTTTTCGCTTCCTTGTCATTACTAAATTTTATCTTGGGTAGGATGAGGACAATTATTATTAGCGCAACGGCAGACCAGGTAATAATTCTTTTCTTGTTGTTCATTTTGTAAACCTTAAATTTTCGAATACTATATTCTAAATGATATTAACCGAAACAGAAGTACACAGTTTTCTTAAAATTAGCTGATGAAAAGTAAGAATTTTTTAGGGATGTAAAAAGGAAGGAGGGAGAGAAGAGTTTTTGCCACTTAGAACATGGAGTATTCGAATGAATTATTTTTCTCTTGGCTTATTACTTAATAGAGGTGTTTGGCGATGTCGCAATTATTTTTTTATTCCATCCCATTATATCTTTCGTTATAAACCCATCGTTCTCTTTTAATATCATATTCCAGGCAATACCAAGTCAAATGTCTCTCCTTAAAAATATCACTATAACTAATAACTCCAAAGAAAATCAATTTATTTTTACCATTGTAAACATTGATAGAATCTTGAAGAGAAAAAATTCCATAAATACCCTCCTTCTTGTTCGTCAAATTAGATCCCAAAGCAAACCCAGCATTGTGATGTCTTGTAGATTGTTTAATTAACCCATCGATATCGGATTGGTTTACGCTATCAATAACTGTCAAAACATTAGTATGGAAAAAATTAAATGCAGGAGTTTTGCCCGCATTTGTAACACTAAATATCATAGAGAGATTTTTGTTTACTTTGCTAAAGGGATACATAACAGAATCAGAATTGACAACTATATAAGGACGCAAATCAATTTTAGCATTCTTCTCAGCATTTTCAATACTTTGTCTTGTAATCCCAAGGGACTTGTTGGAAATATCAAGAGATTCTCCTGTGAGGATAAGCGATTCTTTACTCAAAGAATCGGATTTTTCAGATGAAGTTTTAGAAATTATTATACTTTCCCTTGTATGAACGTTTGTGGAATCAGCATAATCGAGCGCTTTAATAGAATGACTTATTTGGAAACTACTTACTATAATAAAAACAATAAGAGTAAGTAAATTAAACAATGTCAAAAAAATTTGTATTTTTTCCGTCCTATTGACTTTTCTCCTGAAACTCAATTTGTATTTTTTCTCATACTCCAATTGGTCTTTGGTTATTATAGGATCATTCTGTTCTAGATGTCCTGTGTTTATAGGGGCTGAATTATCAGAATGTTCTTCTTCGTTAGTATTATTTTGCTTTTGTTCAGTTGGGTCCATCTTAAAATCCAAAGTGTGGAAATATTATATACAAATGATACGCTTAACGATGTTTAGTTAATTAATGATAACATATACACACGATATTGAATATATGTCTTCCAATTGATTTATTTCTTGTTCGTTATTGTAATATTTAAAAATAAGGTCTGCATACTGTCGTTCCATCAGGTTTTCGGTCTAAAGTACTTTGTTTTATAACTTTTCAATAAAATATATTTAATAAATTTATTCAAATTTACTTTTTGAAAATTACCAATAGTAGAATATAAACGGAAAGAGGGTAACGTCCAGTTTGGTAATGCTTTTCTATGTAAAGCTAACTCAGAAATAAAGCCACCTAATTTCTTAATTATTTGTACAAATCAACTTAAAAATGTTTTGAGAAATTACCAAGTGGGATTAAAAATATTTTGATAAAAAACCCTCAACACAAGAAACATTTGGATTTTCACAAATTACACAAAAATTCTTTGCGTCCTCGCGTCTTTGCGGTGAATGACTTGTTAAAACTATTTGCTGCCGGGTCCCGTAGAATATGGATAATTCATAATATAACTTGGCGCAAAAGCATAGGGAATAATCTCCGGGGCACGGAGTAACATATAGTAATCAATATTATTCATTCCAAATAATATTGATCTTGCTTTATATCCGAGCAGACGGAGATAAGCGGAATAAAATGCACTCTCCTGTCCGGTTCCACTGTAAATGGCAATAGAATCCGCAGATGGAAGGGTCTGCAAATAAGTTACACTTCTAAAATCAGCCGGACCAGGTGGAATCTGGTAGAGTATGGCTCCAACCAGATGGTACGTATTTGTTGTAAAAGGACTTGAAGAATAGAGCATCATCGGTCCTACACAAATGGTATAGAGCAGTTCATTAATATGGCTCCAGTGAATAAAGGTCATGGCTGATTTTGTCGTGTTCGAATTATAATCCTCATTAAAACCTTCCTTTATTAAGGAATCAACTCTCGCATGAACTAATTCCTTCAATGATTGATCTAGCGATTTTAGATTGATCGCCGGTAAAGGGGAGTAATTCTTTTTTTTATAGTCGGTGTGCGTAAAAATGCTCCCGTCCGGATCAGTGTTAAGTCTGTCCGTCCACACTGATGAAAATAAAATATTCCAGGAAGCCATTCCAAAGTTCATGTAATAAATATTTCTGAATCCCGCCAGACGCAGTAAAGCTGAATAATACGCAGCCGATTGTCCGGAAGCGCTTACCAGAACTACTTTGCTATAATTCGTTTGATTTGTTGTGATATACGTAAAGAGGGAATCATTCAGGATGTTTTTTGCCCCTAAGATATGTCCGATCGAAAAATCATTGCGATCTCTTAAATCTATAATTAGATAATTGTTTAAATTATTGTAAACATCTTCCGCCGGTAACACCGGAATGAGTATGTTATTAATAACGTCTCCCTCTTCTTCAAGATACAAAAGAAGTTTGGCGCTGGTCTCGGTCTTTACGGATAAAGGAGCGGTTATCTTATCCTTTTCGCATCCGATAAAAAGTAAAAAAGTTACCGGAATAATTAAAAATTTCAGAAGTTTTATTCTTTTCATCGGTCAATTAACATTTTTTATTTTTCCTTTAGCTACGCCAATAAACATTCCAATAACATTATTCCCTAAAACATTCCAGCCGATGCTTCCACCGTTCTGCGTAAATGCATTTCCAACAGGAACATTAATTTTAGCTGAATTAAAATAAGCGGTGTACTGTTTGTCAAATGAATACACTTGGATATTTCTCATTCCGTTGTAATCTCTTCCCCTATATTGCTCCGGTACCGCCGAAGTGATTACATTTATATTGAACGCATTTGTTTCTGGGATACTTAAACTTGGGAATGTGGATGCTTTTGCTAAACCGCTCCCGACTACCCAGACAGCACCATATACTTCGTTGGGGCGAGTTTGTATGTTAGCCTCAAGGTAGTTCCCCCCGGCATTATATGAAACCTTGTTTATTTCCGGTTCAACCGGGACTACCGTACTGCCGTATATCACAGTTCCTTCCCAATCTGCGAACAATTCATAAGTCTTCCCTACGTCTATGATTAATTCATCATACTTTGGTTTATATAATCCATCTTTTACATAATGCAGTGGAATTATTTGTGCTCCATTAATCCTAATATAAGCTTTTACATCTTTAAGTTCAGCAACTTTAATATCATAAGGGATTCCCACCGTAAGTGTTCTGGTAAATGTAACACCAGCAAATAATTTCCAGGGATTCAACTCGCTATTTACAACAATGTAGTTCTCAGATGATATATCACTCTCAATTATCTGATTCTTCTCACATGATATGAAGACAAAAATAAATGGAATTATGAAAAGATATTTTCTCATATTAAAACTTAAAATTAAATCCGACTGTGGGTATAATTGGAAATAATACAAGCTGTTTCACTTTAACAACAGTGTTACCGTTAACAGACTCTTTTGAAACATACCGCGCAAAAGGATTCTGCCTGTTGTACAAATTATAAATATTTAGATATGACTCAAAAGGTAAACCAAATAATGGAAATCTATAAGTTATGTTCAAATCCATTTTATGAAATGAAGGAAGTTGTGCTTTATTCAATTCAGGATAATGGACATAAATATTAGAACCTGCACCCGGTGAAATTTCATTGAACCGGTATTGCCCAGGAGGAAGAGA
>JALNWB010000197.1 GCA_023231105.1 Ignavibacteriaceae bacterium
CAATAAATAAACTTGCCGCCGGAATTGCGGACAATCTGCTAACATCTTTGTTTCTTGCTCATGACCGTAATAAACCATATTTGATTGCTCCGGCAATGAACACGCTGATGTATGAACATCCGGTAACACAAGCTTCGCTTAAAAAATTGGATGAATGGGGCGCGCAGATTCTACCGACATCGGAAGGTTATTTAGCCTGCGGCGATACCGGGAAAGGGAAATTATTAGAACCGGATGTCATTTACGAATATATTCTTTCAGCGTTAAAGAAGAATGAATCGCATGAAAAACGCAAACTCAAAATCTTAATAACTTCCGGTGGAACAAAAGAAAACATCGACGGTGTGCGTTATCTTTCCAATCTTAGTACAGGAAAAACCGGAGCGACAATTGCGGAATATTTTACTAGAAACTTTCATGAAATCACTTTTGTTCATGCGCAAAATTCTGCAACACCACATACTAACTGCAAACTCATTCCCTATTTTAGTTTTGATGATCTGAACAAGCAATTAAAATCTTTACTCTCTAACGAAAACTTTGATGCGGTTATTCACCTTGCCGCCGTTGGCGATTATTCTGTTGAATCCATTGTAGTAAATGGAATGAAGAATAAACCTCCACTTACAAAAAAACTCGATTCTTCAAGTGAAAGAATAAGTATCGGTTTAAAACGAAATGAAAAAATCATTAATCGATTAAAAGAATATTCTAAGAATAAAAAACTGATACTTATCGGATTTAAGCTTACGAATACACAAGATGAAAATGAAAGAATCGCTGCAGTTAAAAAACTTTTCAAAGATGCAGATTGCAATGCTGTCGTTTTAAACGATAAAAGTGATCGCGATGAAAAAGATCGGCAAAAGAATTTTTCAGTTTTTACACTATCAGAAAAATTCGATAACCTTCAAACGGCGGAAGAAGCAGCACAAAAAATTGAATCATTAATCTTGAGTATGAAGAATGGCGAATAACCGAATTCACTTTCCACTTCCTACTTTTAACTTTCCACTTATTAAAGGAGATGTAAATGTTGCTTTGTCTTGATGTTGGAAACACGCAAATGCACGGTGGAGTTTTTGATGGCGATCAACTTGTGTATCAATTCAGAAAAACTTCTAAGCAAGAATTTTCTTCCGATGAATTTGGAGTTTTTCTCCGCTCTGTCTTGCGGGAAAGTAAAATTGATCCCGACCAGATAAATGCTATTTCAATCTGCAGTGTTGTGCCGGATTTGAATCATTCTCTCCGCAACGGTTGTTTGAAATATTTTAATACCGATCCGTTTTTTCTAAAACCTGGAGTAAAAACCGGATTGAAAATACAGTACCGGAATCCGCTTGAAGTCGGTGCTGATAGAATTGCCAACGCAATTGCGGCTATGCATTTCTACCCGAATAAAAATCTTATCATTGTTGATTTTGGTACAGCTACAACGTTTTGCGCCATTTCAAAAAAGAAAGAATATCTCGGAGGAATAATTCTCCCCGGAGTAAAAATTTCAATGGAAGCGTTGGAAAGTAAAACTGCCCAACTGCCCATCGTTGAAATAAAAAAAACTGATACGGTGATTGGAAAATCAACGGTCGAAAGTATTCAGTCAGGATTATACCACGGACAGATTGGAATTGTCCGCGAATTGAAAGCAAAGATTATTCAAGAAGCATTTGCTGACGAACCACCGATTGTGTTAGCGACGGGAGGATTTTCCCGCTTGTTTGAAGATGAAAATCTTTTCAAGGAAATCATTCCAACATTGGCATTACAAGGTTTGTACTTTGCATTTATGATGAATCAAAAACAGAAAAAGGAAGAGTAGTGAAAAGAACATTATTAAAATCGAAAATACACAGAGCAAAAGTTACCGGCGCATACTTAGATTACGAAGGCTCAATCGCAGTTGATCCGCAATTATGCCGAGCAGCCGACTTAAAGGAATTTGAGAAAATTGATATTTACAATGTAAATAACGGTGCGAGGTTTTCTACATATATTATTTTCGGAAAAGAAGGAGAAGTTAGTCTGAACGGCGCAGCCGCTAGAATGGTGCAGATTGGCGATCTAGTTATTCTTGCCAGTTATGCAGAATATGAAGAAGAAGAATTGGAAAACCACAAACCGAAAATTGTTTTGGTGGATGAGAAGAATAAAATTATAGAGAAAGTGTAACCCGAATTTTGTAGTGCCTTGCCATGGCAAGGCGCTACGCAAATCTTTTAAACTTGTACCGGTGCTATCGGATTTGCGGTCTTGCGCATCGAATGGACTTTATTTTTCGGCTCTAAACTCACTTCATCTTTCACAATCGCTTCAAATTCTACTCTGAACCTTTCGATCATGAATTTAACGGGCCACGCGGCGGCATCACCTAAGGCGCAAACAGTATTGCCTTCAATATTTTTCGCAATCGTTACAAGTAGATCAATATCTTTTTTTGTTCCTTCACCGCGAACAATTCTATTTAATATTTTTAACATCCAGCCGGTTCCTTCGCGACAAGGAGTACACTGCCCGCAGCTTTCGTGATAATAAAATTTTGCGATACGCGCTAAAACTCTTACTAAGTCAGTATCCTCATCCATTACCATAACTCCGCCGGTACCAATGGCTGAACCAACAGCTTTAAGCGATTCGGCATCCATCTTTACACCTTCAAGTTGATCGCCGCGCAACGGAGGCATTGAAGAACCACCGGGAATAACACACTTAATTTTTTTATCGCCGATAACTCCACCGGCGTATTTGTAAATAATATCTGTAAGCAAAGTGCCCGAAGGTAATTCAAAAACTCCAGGATTGTTTACGTGTCCGCTTACGCCAAATAAAATTGTTCCGGGATGTTTTGGTTCGCCGATTGCAGAAAACCATTCCCATCCTTTTTTAATTATTGGAGGAATGTTGGTTATCGTTTCAACGTTGTTAATTGTGGTTGGATTGCCCCACAAACCATTTTGCGCCGGGAATGGCGGTTTTATGCGCGGGTATCCACGCTGTCCTTCAATTGAATTCATCAATGCAGATTCTTCGCCACAGATGTAAGCGCCGGCTCCTTTATGCACATAAATATTGCACATAAAATCAGTAGCAAACGTTTCTTTCATTTTTTCGCCGACGAAACCTTTTTCGTAAGCATCATCAAGAGCTTTTTGAAGAAGTTTTATCCATTTATGATATTCGCCGCGGACGTAAATGTAAGCGCTCTTTGCACCGATTGCATAACATGCAATGATGGTGCCTTCAATCAATTGATGAGGATTGCGTTCTAAAATTTGTCTGTCTTTAAATGAACCCGGTTCGCTTTCATCACCGTTAACGCAAAGATATTTCGGTTTGTCGTTATTCTTCGGCATGAAGCTCCATTTTAATCCGGCGGAGAAAGCTGCGCCGCCTCTTCCGCGCAAACCGGATTTTTTAACCGTATCAATTATCTGATCGGTAGTTTGCTTAAAAGCTGATTTGGCGGCTTCATATCCGCCGTTCTGTAAGTAAACATCAAGTTGATGAAAATTTTCTATTTCCGGTAAAACTATTTTTTCCATTTATAAAATCAATTTAATGAGTCTAATATTTGCAGAGCTTTTTCTTTATCTAAATTTTCGAAGTAATCTTCGTTCACAGCGATCATCGGGGCAGTTCCACACGAACCCATACATTCAACTTCTTCCAGAGAGAATTTTTTATCGGTTGATACTTCGCCGTTATCGAGTCCGAGTTTTTCTTTAACGGCATCATAAATTTGATACCCGCCTCGAAGCATGCAGGAAACATTTGTGCAAACTTGAATGTGATTTTTTCCCATTTCCTTTTTATGGTACATCGTATAAAAAGTGGCGACGCCGAAAACATCTTCTTCGTTCATTTCTAAAACAGATGCGGTTTCAATCATCACTTCTTTAGAAATCCAGCCGTTTTGTTCTTGAGCGATATAAAGCACGGGCATAACCGCTGCTTGTTTGGTGGGATATTTTTTTAATATCTGCTCAATCTTTTGAAGATTTTCTTCTGAAAATTTGAATTCCATTTTTTTCTACTTTTTTATTCGTGAACCATATATCATCCCTACGGGATTTTATTTTCCAAAGGGAATTTTATTCTACCAATATTTAATCCCTAACCGGATTAGAATCAATTTCATTTTTGAAATTGCAAATTGAAATTCATTCCTAATCCCTAATTCGTAATTCCTAATTATTTATCTGCTTCGCCCATAATCGGATCGATAGAGCCAACTATTGCGACAACATCCGAGATCATTTGCCCTTTAACTAAATGAGGAATTGCCTGAATATTAGCAAACGAGGGTGACCTGATCTTCATCTTCCAAGGATGACCTTCGCCTTTACTAACGATGTAAAATCCAAGTACACCTTTTGGATTTTCAACTGCATGATACACTTCTCCAACCGGCGGATTTATTCCAAAGTTCACTATCATAAAATCGTGGATCAGTTCTTCCATCTTTGTATAAATTTCTGTTTTTCTCGGAAGAACTTTTTTTGGACTGTTAAGCATTACTTCGCCGTTGGGAATTTTATCAATCACTTGACGAACAATTTTTGCACTTTCACGCAGTTCATCCGCACGAACAAAATATCTTGCTAAACAATCGCCTTCGGTATAAACCGGAATATTAAAATCCATTTCATTATAAAAGAGATAAGGAGTAGCTCTTCTCAAATCAAATTCAACTCCACTTGCACGGATGTTCGGACCGGTGAAACCTAAATCGATTGCATCTTCTTTATTGATTACTCCAACACCTTCCAACCGTTCGATAAAAATTCTATTCCCGTTTAATAAGCGTTCCATCTCATCAAATTTTTCTTCAAACTGATCGATGAACGAAATAATATTTTTCATCGTGTCGGAAGTAACATCGGATGCAACACCTCCGATCCTTGTATAACTTGTTGTAAAACGGGCACCGCAAATGACATCAAAAAAATCTAGAATTTTTTCACGTTCGCGTAATCCCCAGAGAAAAACAGTTAACGCGCCAACATCCATTGCAAGTGCGCCGATAGCGACCAGATGCGAACACATTCTTGCAAGTTCAGCGAGAAGCATGCGAATATATTGGGCGCGTGGAGGCGCGGTAATTCCCGCAAGTTTTTCTACGGCTAATGCATACGCAACATTGTTGGCAGGTGGAGAAATATAATCCAAACGATCAGTATGAGGAATGAATTCGAGATACGACATATTCTCAGCCATCTTTTCGTATCCACGATGGAGATAGCCTAATTCAGGAACGCAGGCAATAACCGTCTCGCCATCCAATCGAAGCAGCAGTCGCAAAACACCATGCGTTGCCGGGTGCTGTGGACCCATATTCAAGATCATTTCGTTTTCTAAAGCATCGTCAATAGTAATATGTACGTTTGTGCCTAACAGGGCTTGTACTATTTTAGGATGGACATCATCTTTGGTTAATTTTTGCATAGACATAAACTCATTATTTTTTCGGGAGTGGAATTGCGCCGGGAATTCCCATCAGCGGATATTCTTTTCTCAATGGATGATATTCAAATTCTTCGGGCATATACATTCTTCGCAAATCGGGATGATTAAGAAAAATAATTCCGTACATATCATACGCTTCCCGCTCAGCCCAGTTGGCGGCTTTCCAAATTGAAGAGACTGATTCGACCGAACACTCACTTTCATCTACATCAACTTTTAAACAAAGACGGAATTTATTTTCCATCGAAAAAATATGATAGACAACAGTAAATCTATTTTTTCGTGTTGCCCAATCGATTGCTGTAACATCTTCGCAAAAATTGAACTTCAATCCATCTTCATCTTTTAGAAATGCACAAACGTTTACTATTGCCGATTTATCAAACTTCAAAGTCAATTCATCAAATTGTTCAATAAATTCAAATTGAACAGTGGTGAATTGCCCGGTTAGTTTATCTTTTAATAATTCTTTCATAAAGCTTTAATTTTTTGAGAGAGATAGTTCACCCTGCTTTTCATCAATGCTGGTGTGTGGTGGATCCGGGAAATCTTTTACGCGAGTTTTACCAATTTTATCTTGAATTTGCATCAACGCATTTAATAGGTTTTCAGGTCTCGGCGGACATCCGGCAGCGTAAATATCAACCGGTAAAAATTGATCGATACCTTGTACAACGTTGTAGCTTCTGTACATTCCGCCTGTTGAGGTACATGCACCCATCGCAATAACCCATTTTGGTTCCGGCATTTGATCGAAAATCTTTTTAACGACGTGAGCCATTTTATAAGTAACGGTTCCGGCAACGATCATCAAATCGCATTGACGCGGAGTAAACCGCATTACTTCAGAACCGAATCGGGAAATATCATATTTCGGATCGCCTGAAGCCATCATTTCGATAGCGCAGCAGGAAATTCCCATGGGCATAGGCCAGACAGAACTTTCTCTCGCCCATGCTGCCATTGCATCCACAGTAGTTGTAAAAAACCCATCGTTAATTAATTTACTTTCTAATCCCATTTAAAACCACCTTTTTTGTAAGCATAAAGAAATCCTATCTCAAACACCACTAAAAAGAGTAACATAGAAAAGAAGATAGAAATTCCAAACTCTGCATAAAGCCTTTTGAATTGCACAGCCCACGGGTAAACA
>JALNWB010000198.1 GCA_023231105.1 Ignavibacteriaceae bacterium
ATGCTCTTTCGGAATAAGAGAATTTATTTTGCATCATAAATTGAGTTTTAATTCTTGGGCTATTGATCTCTTCAAATCTTTCATGAGGTATTCCAAAATGTTATGATATTTTTCTCTGTATTCTTCACGTGAGAGATCAATCGCAAAAGGGATGAGATAATGAAAAAGATTTGCCTTTAATCCGCCATTTTGCAAATCCTCAACCATTTCCTTAATCGCGCTTTTTAACAATACTGCGTCCGGTATTTCCAATTTGGATTTCCCCACATAAGTATCATCAAGTTTTTGGTATGTTTTATTTAAGCAGCTATTGATGATCCCATCAGCGGTAAAATGAAATTCATCCTGCTCATTCACAAGATCGGAAAGATACAGGTCCATATTAACATGCTTTATCTTCATAATTAACAAGTGAAGCGGAATGACCGGACAGAACTCAGTATCAGTTTCTAAATAAGTAAAAATGCTTTTTAGAAGATTTTTTTTGTCAGTAAATAACTGAACCGGAAGCTTCTCAAATGCATCTTCATCAATAAAATTTCTATGATTTGCCGGAATGTTTTCTTTACCAACAAAACATGAACCTAAATAGTGGTTTTTGATGAATCCGTTTTTTGTGATAAGGTATTCAATATTGTGAAGAATCTTTGCATAAAAGGGATCAACCTCCGCAAGTGAATTTTGATATTGTTGATGCACTTTGCGCATCAAAATTGAATTCAGAAAAAAATGAGCCTCTTTCTCAGTTGTTATTTCGGGCTGCCAGGCTGCAAACGAGTGTAAGAGATTGTGAAAAGGAGTTCCGTTTTTATCGGAGGCTAATTTGGCTACCGCATCTACGGCTATGTCCTCATGATTTATATCGGAGTGGTAAAAAAAATGCGGATGTTTCTTTAAATATTTACGGGAGTAGATTAATGCAATCTTACATGAAAATTCTATAAACTCGTTTAAACATTTCCGGGATAAATTCCCATTACGTATTGCTTGTAAAGATTTTAAGATTTCCATTTTTTCTTTTAATTGCCAAAAGCAACATACCACATTTTTTAAATACAGAAAAATCTTCCGTAGGGAATGGTCGAGACCATTCCGTTTTAAATTTACAAAACAGTGATACAAATTATTAAATCTTGGTTATTCGGCACGGAACGCTCGCGAGCGTTCCCTACAAAAATAAATTTGCACATTTTTCCGAAATACCGGTTTTTATAAATATTATTAAGAAAAACGGTGAGGGATTTTATTTAACAGGTTATTAGTTTTCAATTATCATGGAAGGAATAAAACAATGGATCAAAATCTTATCTCAGCAGAAATTAGTCCGGCAGACGCTTTAGCGGTAGAACAATTGCTTGCACAAGCGAGGGAAAAACTTCCTTTTTTACTTACCCTTTCGCCTGAACAGCGGCAGAACCTTACCAAAGCCGGAAATGCTTATAAATCTTTTCTGGACAAAGCGGTTCAAGTTGTAAACCAATATCCCCAAATCCTCAGCAATCTTTTTGATAAAGAAGAATTTTTACGGGACTATGCTTTGGCGGTTGTAATAACTCCTCTTGTTTCTTCGGCATCTTCTTTAGCTCAAGCCCTGGAAGATACTCATCTGGCGCTTAGAAGCGATAGTATGATGGCGGCGTTAGAAGTTTACAACTCAGTACAAACTTCCGTTGCTAAAGTCCCCGGTTTGCGCTCTATTCTTGATGAAATGCAAGTCTTTTTCGCTAAAAAACGGCAGGCTCCTAAACCGGAAGTAAAGCAGTAAAGACAGTCGGCAGTATAAGCGCATTTGTCACACGGTTTAAAAACCTTCGAGGTTTTAACGAGATTGATAAAAAAGATAAAAGCAATCGAGGTAAACAAGCCAAACCTCGAAGGTTTTGGCACTTGGAAAAACGTTCTTTTTAAGAAAAAACCAGCTTTTAGCCAGTACAAAGCGGTTCAGAGCCGGTAATTTTGGGTTCTGAACTGCTGCGGAAGGGTTCTGAACTGCTACGGAAGGGTTCTGAACTGCTACGGAAGGGTTCTGAACTGCTACGGAAGGGTTCTGAACTGCTACGGAAGGGTTTTGAACTAGTAGACAGAAGTATAAAGCCCTTATTGAGTTGGTAAAAACCGGAAGCAAGCAACTTTTAGCCGATGTTGAGCAGTTTCCAATTGGTCTGGAGCGGTAAAAAGCTGGTAGGAAGCGGTTTTGAACCGAAAGGAGTAGCGAGAAGTCACGAAAATTGGTTCTGAAGTGGCATATTAAATATTAAGATAAAAGATATGAAATAGTTCAAATTATAATTTTGGTGTAGTTGCAATAAACATTGATGAGGTAGAAATGAAGAAGTTAATGATGATGGGCATCTTCTGCTTGTTTTTAATTGTCGGGTGTAAAAAAGATTCAGATAATCCTATAGTGCCCACTAGTTCCAATGGCTTGTTTCATTTTAAAATCGGTGATCAGGCGACTGTCGTTATTAAGGAATACTCCATAAAAAATGGCGTGGATTCTTTAATAAATCAATCTGAATATACTTACACAATATTAAGAGACACTGTTTTCGACAGTTTTACCTGGTATTCGTATTCTGTTCATGTAGCAACCTGGATTACAAATAAAAACGATGGCGTATGGCAGGCAGACAGGCAACAAAACGGGAGTTTATCTACATTCATGTTATATAAATACCCATGTGCAAAAGGTGATACATTCAATAGCCTTGGAGGTAATGTTCTAGTAGTAACAACAGATACAACAATTTCGGTTTCGGCAGGAACTTTTAAATGTATTCAATATAGAGAAATCGATCAGTATTCTTATGAAGATATTTATATTTCTGAAGGTCTAGGAATTGTAAAAATTTTTGGATTGGCTTACGAATACAACCACCAATCAAAAATGATTCAAGAATTGAAAAGTTATTCTCTGAAATGATTTCATTTTATAGCTTCAAATGAATGACTGTTTTTCAATAAAAAAGTTTTAGGTAGAAACATAAAAAAACTATCATTAATAATGATGAAGTAAAAAGCTGAAAATTTTTTAAACAACTTGAAAACTAAAACGTATTAATTTCTAATTAAGCTTATTAATTAATTAAAGGTGAATCCATTATGAAGATTTTGTTTATTCTTTTGTTTTCATTTTTCATCATCATCTTTTCAAGCTGTAAAAAAGATGATAGCAATCCAACGCAACCAACAAACAACGCTCCCAGCACACCAAGCAATCCCATTCCTATAGACGGTACAACAGAAGTGAGTCGCTCACCGGTCTTAAGTTGGACTTGTAGTGATCCCGACGCTGGCGATAGCGTCAAATATGACCTATACCTTGCTTCCGTAAATCCACCAAACACTCTAACTGCTTCAAGTTGGATTTACCCAAATTACAGTTTAACAGGTCTCGATACTAATAGGACATACTACTGGCGAGTGACTGCCAAGGATTCAAGGGGTGCTTCGTCGGTTGGTCCAATTTGGAGATTTACAACTACCACCCAAAACATTATTTACCAAGATGACTTTGAAAGTTATCAACTAGGTTCATTTCCTCCTGGATGGGTTTCTAATGGTGTAACGACAGGAATAACGATTTCAAATTACGCCTATCATTCGTCCGCACAATGCTTGAAGATAAGCGGGGTTGGTGGGTTGTCTGGAGTTTTCCGATTAATACCAACCTTTCCTGACACTGCCTCTATGGAGTTCTGGATTAAGAGTCCTTCAAATCTTCCTGGCACAGATACTAGTTGGTGCGCTTTCGGAATTGAGACTTATTGGCAAATTAGTTTCTTCGCGCAAGATAGTAGTATTCTATTGAACGATTATTACACACCAGGATTCAAGTTTTTGGGGTACTTCCAACCCGGCAATTGGTATAAAATGAAAGTTAAATATAATAAAATTGACAATAAGCTATCTTGCTGGGCAAATGATGTCTTACTTATAAACAACACTGCCATTTTGCCATATCCGTCGGGATTATTTAGATTTGCTTTTGGTACCTCTGATTCACGAAAAGAATTTTATATTGATGATTTAATCATATGGTAAAGAAAGTTTTATCATTGTGGGCATGGCGGCCAATAATTGCAACCACGATGTGTACTCTACAGTTGTGGCATTGCTGTTTTTGTCGTCGGCTTAAAAACAACACCGTTAGAAAATAAATATAAGGATAACTCGTTATGAAAAAATTACTACTTCTTTTTTCGGTTTCTTTTTTAATTATCTTTTTAAGTTGTAAAAAAGATGATAACAATCCGACAACACCTTCGAATGGAACGATACAAGGTAAAGTAACAAATATTACCGGCGATACTGTGATAGTTAATGCAAATGTTTCAACTAATCCCTCCACTAGTTCGGTCTCAACAAATGCCCTTGGTGAATATACAATTAGTGATGTTGCAGTTGGCACTTACACAGTTACAGCAACTAAGGGTGGATATACTTCCGGTAATGTCTCTGTAAGTGTAACTGCCGGTAAAACTACAACCGCAAATATTCAAATGAGTATTCAAACTGGAAATATTTTACCAACACAAGGTTTAGTTGCTTATTATCCATTCAATGGAAACGCTAATGATGAAAGTGGAAATGGAAATAATGGGACGGTGAACGGCGCAACACTCTCAAGTGATAGATTTGGAAATGCAAATAAGGCATATAGCTTTAATGGTACAAGCAATTATATTGAAGTATTAGATAATCCTACTCTAAGATTTACTAACAGTTTTTCAATTTCTTTATGGGTATCATTAACAAGTCCTTATCGTCTTAATTACAATATGACACTACTCGGAAAATCATTAGGCTCAACTTACCGTGATTCATATACGATCTATACAGGGTATTGGGGTGCTGGTGTTAGATCTACTTGTACAGGTTCCGGCACTATTTCCGGAGGGGAGGAAGGTATTACATCTACCTTTGGTCTAGAAATAAGTACTTGGTATAACACAACTTGGGCATTTGATAAAACATCAAATCAACAATCCCTATATATAAATGGAAACTTAATCAAGAGTCAATCTATATCTTACTCTATTGATTACGATAATCACCCATTGGCAATAGGTAGAGGTTTGCTAAATGGAAGTTTCGCAGAATTTTTAGATGGCAAACTCGATGACATTCGTATTTACAATCGAGCATTGAATGCAACAGAAATTCAACAACTTTATACTGAAGGTGGGTACGTCCCCCCTTCTTCATTTTCAGATAATTTTAATGATGGTGACTTTACAAACAATCCCGAATGGACAGCAAATGTAAATAGTAGCGGTTGTCAACTTGGCACTATCTCAGTGATAAATGGTGAATTGAAAGCGAACCAAACCAATAGCAGTGGTTGTAGCAGCGGGTCATTCATAAAGATTAACGTGAACATACCTCTCTCCGATAGCACCAAAATACAATTCGATGTTAAACCCACCTTCTCCGACGTTGAAGGAGGCGCAGGAGTACAAAACGATGAATATCCTGCCGTCATCAATTTGTGGCTGGCAACATCAAATGTTGATACGGTGGTAGTCAGATTAGCATATAACTATCGAGGAGGTGCAAGTTGGACTGGTGCCAAATACATTGTGGTAGCGTTCCCGGCATGTCAACAGAATGTCTGGAGGAGAAATGAACAATTTGTGATTAGGAATTATGTTCCCAATGCCGTGAAGATAGTTAAACTTCAGGCAGGTGGTCAAGGTTGGAATTTTGAAGGTTACTTCGATAATATCAGGATTGTGAATTAGCCAATCAGAGCATGGCAATTAACAAGCGTAAACCACGCGAGTGTGTAACAAATTCAGATCACGCACGCTACCGTTAGGCATGGGCAATAGTTGAGTATGCTCAACAGGGAATTTATTTTAGTTCTTCCCGTTTAACAAATTTTTCTCCGTTCCAAAAAAGGATTTGAGATTTTAATAACTCCGTATATTCTTTTGTATCGGATAAAGGATAATTAAGTTTTCCATCTCTTACAAGCAAATCTCTTGCAACTCTAAAATTATCCGTAACAACAATTTTAAAATCATGGAAATTATAATTTATTTTATACCAAATTATAAGAAGTGCCGAAGAGGTTTCGTTCGTACTAAAAAAAATCTCTCTCTGATCTTCAAGGTCATCTATTCCCTCATATATACCGGCAAATCGATGCCCAAAATATTTATTTAAATCAGTATTTGGTACGAGAATTAATTGCATAAACATCTGAATACTATTTTTATAGAACATGTACTCTTTTGAGGAAGGTGTTTGTCCCGAAATATTATTTAAACCAACTACAAAACATCCAACTCTTTCTAGTCCATTATTAATAAAAACCATTATTAATTCTTTTTTACCATCATTATTCAAATCGCCGCTAGCCAAACCCTTTGGCCAATCCCCGACCGGATAATCAGTTTGGGCTTCAAATAGTGCTGTATTATTGGCGACTTTTTTCAATAAAATTGAGACACTATTACCGCCATAATTTACCGCAGCCAAATCAAGCCTGCCATCCAGATTAAAATCGCCGTTGATTAGGGCTATTGGCTTATCCTCCAGGGTATAGCTGATTGGCCTGCCAAAAGTTCCAT
>JALNWB010000199.1 GCA_023231105.1 Ignavibacteriaceae bacterium
GTACCGAGAGCCGGACTCGAACCGGCACGTCCCAACGGGACACAGGATTTTAAGTCCTGTGCGTCTACCAATTCCGCCATCCCGGCAGAAAAGTCATTTTTTACTTTTGAAATATATTAAAATTGAGAAAAACTACAAAGAAGAAATTAAGGATTACTTAGACAAAATCTGTTTTTCTTATCTCAAAATGGCTTAATCATCAAAACAAAGCAAAAGTAATATCATTTTGAAATTTGATTTTTTGAGTTTGGCATTTCTTTACCATTTGCAGTCTGCTTTTGGTAATATTATAGTATTCTCTTCTCTGCTAAAATTTAATTAACAAAAACTTCTTCTTTCCCATTCTTACGAAGTACTTGATAAGCCTGGATTGCAAGCATCAAAGCAAGTACAAAAAGAAGTAACGAAATTATTGAAAGTGTAAAATTGTATTTGATAATATTGGAATAAAAAAGTGATACCAGCGCGGTAAAAGTAACCGCAAACATGAACAACATCGGGATCAAAGTGAATAAGTAATTTAATTTCAGATTCGCAATCCAAACGGTAATAGCAAGTAACGCTACTGCGGCAAGAAGCTGATTTGCGCTTCCGAATACGGGCCAAATAGCCATCGACTGTCCGCTTAATGTTAGTGCGCCTCCAACTGCGACTGTTATGGCTGTGGCGATAAAGCGGTTCTTCACTAAAATATTTTGTTCTTTTTTCCCTTTCACTTCAAAAAATTCTTGAAAAGTATATCTGGCAAGCCGCGTTGCCGTATCGAGTGAAGTAAGCGCAAATGCAGAAACTGCAAGCGCTGCAAAATTTATCGCCGGATTAATTTCTATCCCTAAAAAAGGAATGTTGTGCATGAAGTTAGCTACACCGGTTGAAAATGCGGGAACCGCTCCTTTAGTGTTTAATAAATTCAAAAAATGTTCTTGATCCAATGAAGCGACTGATAATAGCGCAAGTATCGCCAATACACCTTCAATCAGCATTCCGCCGTAACCAACAATTTTTGCATCACTTTCTTTATCTAATTGTTTTGAAGTTGTGCCGCTTCCTACAATTGCATGAAAGCCGCTGATAGACCCGCAAGCAACAGTTACGAAAAGTGCAGGGAAAAGATATCCAAGTTTATCTACCGAGAAATTAGTAATCGGGGCAAGATGAATTTCCGGCATAGTAAAAATTAAACCGATTACGCCTCCAAGAATTAAAGTGTAAAGAAAATAGGAATTCAGATAATCCCGCGGCTGTAGAAGTATCCAAACCGGAGTAACTGAAGCGATAAAAATATACGCGAGCAAAATCATGATCCAAATTTCTTTACTTAATTGAAGGGGAAAAAGATTTCCGAGATAAATACAAAAGAAGAGAAGTGTTACACCAATAACGGATGATAACCATAATGAAGCCTTTAAACGGTAAACCGATAATCCAAATCCAACTGCTAACGCGATGAAAAGAATTGATGAAGTACCCGAACTGGGAATTGCGTAAAAAGTATCGGAGACAATAAGTGTGAAGACTGCAATAATTAAAATTAATGTTGCCCAGCTAAAAACAAGAAATAATTTCTTCCCGCTCAAACCCATGTATGTTTCAATTAATTGCCCGATAGATTTCCCTTTGTGGCGTATCGATGCAATTATTGCAGAGTAGTCATGCACTCCGCCGATAAAAACAGCGCCAAATAAAACCCAAGTGTAAACAGGAACCCAGCCGAAACTTGCCGCGATTATTGGACCTACGATCGGTCCGGCGCCTGCAATAGAAGCAAAGTGATGACCAAGAAGAACCGGAGATTTTGCCGGACAATAATCGACGCCATCATACATAGTGTGAGCCGGTGTTTCGTTGGCATCAGTAACGCTAAATTTACGCGAAAGAAATCCACCGTAAATTCTATATGCCGCGAAGAACATTACCATTGCAAAAAGAATAAGAATTATACCACTCATAGTACTCCTTTTTATTTTGCTGAAGGAAGTAGAAAAATCTAAGGACAGAGAGAAGGAATTCCTAATTAGAGAATACTTCGGTCATCTATAAAAATATTTTATATGACTAACTTAACAGCCAACATTTATTATTCAAAATTTTTTATAGCAATTTCGAGAACCGTCTTTAATTATTTCCAGACCAATTTTGAGGTAAACCCATCAAGCTTTTTATCCATTAACTTTCGAATTGATGCTGCAATTCTCTGCAACATATCACTATCTAATTACAATCATTTTTCTGGTTTGGGTATAACCGCCGCTTTGTAATTTGTAGAGATATACTCCACTGTTCAAGTCTTTTGCATCAAATTTAACGTTGTGCATTCCTTCTTCCATAAAACCATTAATTAGAGTTTTTATTTCTTCTCCTAGCAAATTGTAAACAGAAAGTTTTACTAATCCCGAAGATGGTAATTCAAAGTTAATATTTGTAACCGGATTAAAAGGATTTGGATAATTCTGCTCAAGTTTGAAAGTGGTAAACTGTTTGTAATCGTTTATACCGGTGAGTTTATCCGCTTTGAGTATAACAGAACCGTAAGCTGGAATTGAAATATTCGGTGTACAGTTTATCGCGCCGTTACTCGCAATGGTTAGTTGTCCCGCATCGTTGTTTGTAATGAGGTCGGTAAGTTTGTATGTTCCTACAGCTAATCCGGTAAAATCGTTTCTATAAAAGTTTGGATTGCTGATAACGCTGCCGGAAAAATTATGAATTGGAATAATTATTTCACTACTGGAATTTAAATTTCTTGCAAAAGCATAGATGCTGTTGTTCGCGCTGATAAGATAATAATACTTCCCTTTTGTTAATACCGGATGATTTAGTCTAATACGAATAAGTTTTTTATACCAGTTCAAAAGAGATAAAGTGTCGGTACTCATTTTTTCTATATTGTAATCGACATAAGTAGCGGGAATATTTTTCCATGGAGTTCCGGTTGTAAAGCCGGCATTTGTTCCGCTTGTCCATTGCATGGGAGTTCTTTTAGATGGATCATCGTTAGCGCTCGTCATTCCGATTTCCTCACCGTAATAAATAAAAGGAACTCCGGGAAGCGTAAGCAAAACCGAAGCGGCAAGTTTAGCTTTGCTAAGATTGTTTCTCAATTGAGAAAAAACTCTTTGTTGATCGTGATTGGTTAAGAAAGTGCCGTATTGCAAAAAAGGATAACTTTGCTGTATCACGGTCTTCATCTCATTAATTAACGTTGCCGGTGAGCCGCTGTTAATGGCGCCAATGATATTACCGGCAATTTCAAATTCAAAACAGAAATCCATACCGGCGCCGGTTGCATATGGACTAACCTTTGACGTTGTACTCCAAACTTCACCGACCGACATTGCATTCGGATTAATGCTTTTAGTTAAAGCTCTGAATTCTTTTAAATAGGCAAATGTAGAAGGAGCGTCTTCCATTACATTTCCTTCTTCACATAAATATTTAATTGCATCCAGGCGGAAACCATCAACTTTAACGGTATCCAGCCAGTACGTTACGATGTTTGCGACTTCATTTTTTACTTCTTGATTAAAATAATTAAGATCGGGCATTCCGCTGTTAAAGAGCCCGTAATAATAATATCCGTTTGCACTGTACCAAACTTTGTTTCCCAAAGGACCGGTGATGTTTGGATTTGTACTGCTCCATCTGTACCAATTTCTGTGCGTTGCATTGGGAGAAGTTTGTGCATCAATAAACCAGGGATGTTGATTTGAAGTATGATTAAGCACGAGATCAATAATTACTTTTATTCCTCTTGTATGTGCGCTATCGAGAAAATTTTTGAAATCTTGATTTGTTCCGTAGTCTTGCTCAATCTTTTTATAATCAACAACGCTGTATCCGTGATAACTTGGGGACTCTGTAATCGGCATCAACCATATTGCGGTAACTCCAAGATCGCTTGTGGTGGAATCGTTTCCATCGTTTAAGTAATCAAGTTTTTGTGTCAGTCCTTTGAAATCACCGATGCCGTTACCGTCGCTGTCATAATAACTTCTTACGAATATCTCGTAAAAGACTGCGTCATTCCACCAGTACGTGGTTTGTGCATGTGTAAATGCACAAAAGGAAATAAAGAAGATTATTGGAGCAAATAATTTCATTGAAAGTTCCGGTCTAAGTTTGAGAGTATTAAATAATAAATTTAATTTGCAGAAAAAAATAATCTGATACAAATCCAAATCAAACCTTATTCCTAATCTATACAAGTCAGAACAAACAATTTGAAATCACCGGTTGAATGATTGCAAGGTTGAATGAATGAATGGAAAACATTCATCCATTCATCTTCATTCATTCGTGCTGTTTAATGATCTCTGATGGGAAAAAAATTAAACATTTTTTTGATTTTAACTGTAATTAGTTATTTTTGGCAAGGATGGAGTTTTGAATAAGCATATGAATTATAATCTATAGAAAATTGCTATCAACAAAAAAAATATTGCTTTTCCTTTTATTACTGTACCCGCTGGTTCAGTTGCCTGCCCAAACAAAAGGATATAATATCTCGGGGTTTATCAAAGATGCCGTTACCGGTGAGGTTTTAGCCGGTGCGAATCTACTCTTATATAAGGATAGCATCGAAACAAGTCATCAACCTTACAGTGGAACAACTTCAAATGTTTATGGTTTTTATGTTTTCCCAAATCTTCCGACGGGAAATTATTACCTAATAACCAGATATATTAGCTACAAACCCGCGGTAAAAGAATTTATCAATCTAAAATCAAATACTGTTCACTTTAACATTTCTCTAATACCGAAAGAGATTGAAAAAGAAGAAGTAGTAATTATCGGGAAAAGAATGGATAAATCTTTAATAAGCAACATAGATGTTTCACCTGAACTTTTATCAAAACTTCCTTCTCTTAGTGGTGAAACGGATCTCTTTAAACTTCTGCAAATGCTTCCGGGGATAAAAACAGAAAGCGAACTCTCAAAAGGGTTATATGTAAGAGGCGGTTCACCGGATCAGAATCTAACGCTTGTAGATGGACTAACGCTCTACAACCCATCTCACATTGGAAATATTACCAGTGCGTTCAACTCAGATGCTATTCAGGAAATACGTTTAATTAAAGGGGCATTTCCGGCTGAATACGGCGGCAGACTTTCAAGCATTCTTGATATTAAACTTCGATCAGGAACAAAAGAAAGGAATAAGGGAAGTATCGGGATTGGATTAATAAATTCATTCTTCACACTCGAAGGACCCATGAGCAACAATTCCACTTATATGTTTTCCGGAAGGGGAATGTATTACGATGCTTATCAAAAAAAGTTTAATCAGAACAGTACTATGCCCAGATACAATTTCTCCGATATGAATGCTAAAATAAATTATGTTATTTCAGAAGAAAATATCTTATCAATCAGTGCCATTTATAGCAAAGATAATCTCTACAGCCCTACTTCCAAAACAGATTTAAGTTATTTAACAAAGTGGGACAACTTGTCTCTTGGTCTTAACTGGTTACATATTAATTCCAAGTCATTCCTATTAACTACAGGTTTAAGTTTTACCGATTACAGTTTCAGATCGCTCATATTCGATTACAGTGCGGAGAATGTAACTGATAATTTTTTCTCATCTTCACGTCTCCGGGATTACTCGTTAAAGCAGAACGTTGAATTACGCCTAAATGAAGACCATACGCTTAAAACCGGGATTGATCTAACTGTTCATCAGTATGATCTCCTTTACAGCACAGCGTACGATCCTTTACTTGAAATTGATCCTTATGCGGGAGATAACCAATATTCACTTGAAGGTGCGCTTTATTTCCAGATGGAATCTCAGTTTACTTCACAGTTTAAGATGAATTCAGGTTTAAGATTTTATTATTTCGGTGATAGAAAATATTTCAATGTTGAACCGCGTGTAGAATTCTCATACGCGCTTACTGAAAAAACTTTTATTAAATCAGCCTACACACTTACGCATCAGTTTCTTCATTTGATAGTGAAGAATGATGTTTCCCTCCCTACTGATCTTTGGTATCCTTCTACTAAAAATATTCTTCCCGGAAGTTCAGACCAGTACGTTTTGGGAATAGATCAATATTTCGGTGAGCAGGATTACCTTCTTTCTCTTGAGACCTATTACAGAAATATGGATAACCTCTATGAATATAAAAGCAGCAGCGCGTTAAATTCAGTAAAAAGTTCTGTGGAAGATCAACTTGTAAAAGGAAAAGGTGAAGCATACGGAGTTGAGTTGTTCTTTAATAAAAAATCGGGAAATATTTCGGGTTGGTTCGGTTATACATTATCCTGGACAAGAAGAAAATTTGATGATCTGAATAATGGAAAAATATTTTATCCCAAATACGACCGCAGGCATGATTTGTCAGCAGTAGTTGCATACAAAATAAACGACAATTGGTCAGCAGGAGTTACCTGGACTTACCATACCGGCGAGAACTATTCTCTTCCTCCTGGGCAATACCGGTTCAATGAAATTTCACCGGGTGCAGGTTCTAATATTTATGTCCATTATCCTGAATTGAATAAAGCACAACTTCCTTCATTTCATAAAATGGATTTGAAC
>JALNWB010000200.1 GCA_023231105.1 Ignavibacteriaceae bacterium
CAACATTCTACATTCCTTGTTCGTTATTCATTTTTCAGCTCTGGTTTTGTACGCCCATAGGGATTCGAACCCCAAACCTTCTGATCCGAAGTCAGATGCTCTATCCAGTTGAGCTATGGGCGCATAAAAATAGTTTAAAACTTTATTGAAAAATACACTTCCCTTCTCAAAATTCAAAGATGAATATTTAGAATACCTTGCTAGTGACTTCGTGTTCGTTTATGAGGAATTGAAATCTCATATCTTATCCAGCCAATCCAGCAAACCATTGATAAATGTAAGTGGATGTGGCGGGCAGCCGGGAATGAAAAGATCAATTTTATTTTCTGTAAGAAATTTTCTTTGTATCTCTTTTGAATTTTGAAATATTCCACCGGAAATTGCACATGCGCCACCGAGAATAATTATCTTAGGATTGGGAACCGCTTCATAACAAATCTCTATAGCTTTTGCCATGTTTTGTGTAATTGGTCCAGTGATTACAACTCCATCGGCATGCCGCGGCGAGGCAACGAATTCAATCCCAAATCGTCCCATATCAAAGTTCACATTGCTTAAAGCGTTCAACTCAAGTTCGCAGCCATTGCAACCGCCGGCAGAGATTTGTCTCAACTTTAACGACTTGCCAAAATAGTTTCTGATTTTCTCCGAAGCTTTTTCATGCGAAATGGTTTTTGTTTCTTTTGTTACAATTAAATTTTCTCTGCTGTCGGAAGCGATTTTATACTCGTTAGTAAAATGAATTATTTTCTCCGGACAAACTTCTTCGCATAACGGACAGAAAACGCACAAACCTAAATCAATCTTTACAGGATTTAATTTGATTGCATTTGTGGGACAAACTTCTGCACATTTGTTACAGCCGTCGGGACAAGCTTTGTTGTCAATCGTTGGTAATCCGCGAAAAAGTTTTGGCAGCGATGCATTCCTAACATCGTGAATTATCGGATCGCCTTGAAGTATTCTTAGTTTTATTGCATCTATCATAATCGTTGTTTTTTAGTAACACAGATTAATAATCTGTGTTACCATATATTCTATAAATCGTGTCCGGCATAGGACAAATCAAAACTTTTGTTGATTACCGGAAAATCAGAGATTGCTGTTTTACGCAAAGCTAAATTCATTCCATACCAATTATTGAATGACGGATCTTTTATTTTATACTGTTCAATATTTCCGATTTCATCAGTTATCGCGGTATGAACAATTTCTCCGCGCCAACCTTCAACAATAGAAATTACTACGGAACCAGGAGCAGTACTACCAAATTCAGTTTTAATTTCACCTCCGGGAAGATTTTCTATCTGTTCAAAGATAAATCTTAGTGATTCATCAATTTCTAAAGCGCGAAGACGGGCGCGTGCAAAAACATCTCCTGATGGTAAAGTAATAAGCGAAACCGGGAAGTAACGATAAGCTCCATAGGGAAAATGAATTCTTGTATCGGATTCAATGCCTGATGAACGCGCTGCAACTCCGACTAAACCAATTTGTTCAGCCATATCTTTGGTAACCGTTCCGGTATTTTCAAATCTTCCCAACGCTCCGGTAGATGAAAATAAAAATTTATTTATAGCGGTAACATCTTTTCGCACAATTCCCAGATTGCTGATTATCCTTCTAATGTTCTCATCGTTAAAATCAAATCTAACTCCACCGTAAATAAATAAACCGCGACCAAATCTTGACCCGCACAATTCCGCCAAGCTGTTTATCACGAGCGTTCGTAATCTTCCGTAAGAAGAAGCTGCAATTGCAAGCCCGATATCATTTGCCAGCCCGCTAAGTCCGCTAAGATGCATAGCAATTCTTTCAAGTTCTTCTGCAATAGAACGAATCACTTGTGCGCGCAAACTAATTTGTGTATTTGCCAAACTTTCAATTGCATTGCAATGAGCATAAGTATGACCAACAGCAGTATCGCCGGCAATTGATTCAGAAAAAATTATTTTCTGATTTTCATTTGCGTTCAACATCAACGCTTCAACACCACGATGCTGGTAACCCAAATTTATTTCAAGATGATAAACCAATTCTCCGTGACACTGAAAACGAAAATGTCCCGGCTCGATTATTCCGGCGTGAATAGGACCAACAGCTACTTCGTGAACTTCATCCCCTTCAAGTTTATAAAATTGATATGGTTTATTACCAAATATTGTATCCTGCTTTCTCACCGGACGAAGCCAAGGATGATCGATTGGTGCGTATCCATAATTTTCAGAAAGTTCGCATTCAAAATAATTTGTCTTCGGGAATTGATTAGCTAAACTTTGGAACTCCAATTTATCCTTCGGAAATTCTCCACCGATTATATGAATTGAAGAAGAATCAGAATCAACCAATACAGAAATTATTTTATGCGGAACGTTTTTATCAACCGGAAGTAAACCAATCATTCTATATCCGGCTGCCAATCCTTCCGAAACAGAATCATGAAAATTATTCTTATCTAAAAATGGAATCTCATTTACACGAAACGGCTGGCTATTTTGGACTTGCAAAGAAATCATAACTTAATACCAAAATCTTTTGAAATATTGATAATGTTCTCATGCAAAATGTTTGGAGATATAACAGCAATAGCTATCAATAAAATCAGCAACACAATTGTTGCAAAATGAATGATCTCGAAACGTTCTTTTTCTATAGGTAGAATTTCATTCTCATTTTTTTTGTACAACATTTGGAACAAAGTCTTTCCCATATTTATAAAAATGAAAAGCAGGAAAAACATTGTTACAGCTAAGAGCCACGGTTTATCGGAGAAAAGCATTCCTTCGAAAATCATCAACTCACTAAAGAATATTCCAAACGGCGGAATAGCGGAAATTGCCAGAAAGGAAATCAAAAGCAGCCAGCCGCTCCAGGGCAATATATTCAATACTGAACTCACTCCTTCAACTTCCCTCGTTTTATATTTTCGATGAATATTTCCGGCAGTAAAAAAGAGAACTACTTTGTTGAGCGAGTTATAAATTATATGGTACATCGCGCCGACAAACGCTAATCCTCCAATCCCAATTCCCAAAGTTATTATTCCCAGATGCTCAATGCTGGAATATGCAAGAAGCCGTTTGTAGTTATTCACCTTGAACATAAAAATAAAAGCAAAGAGAAGAGAGAGCAAGCCGCCAATGATTAAAATTATTTTGGCAAATTCATAAGTTGATGTTGGCCGAACGATTTGAAATATTCTCATCACACCAAGCAGTGCTGTTATGCGGAGCGAACCGGACATCAAAGCGGCAATTGGACTTGGAGAATTGCTCGTTGCATCTACATCAGCAGAGTGCATTGGCGCTATTCCAATTTTTGTACTTAAGCCGACAAAAATAAAAATGAAACTCGCCTTCAGCCAAACCGGATTTAATTCACGAGCTTTTTTTACAAACTCTGAAAAGAATAATTGCTGAGCTTCAAGCGAAGTTCCTTTAGCGGAAAGAGTTAAAAATAAAATTCCGATGAATGCGAACGCAATTCCAATCGAAACAAGAAAAAGATATTTCCACATTGCCTCAAGCGCTTCTTCGTTGCGATAATAATAAATTAACGGAGCCACGCTTAACGTTGTTCCTTCGGCGGCGACCCAATACATTCCAAAATGATTACTGAGAATAGCAGATGTATTTGCAAAGAGATAAAAATTAAGAAGCAGGAAATAATATCGCTTCCCTTCTTCCGAATTTGAAGCAACCGGTCTCTTCAAGTAAGAAAATGAAACCAAAACAACCCAGAAGTAAACATTCGATAGAACGAGCAAAAATAATTTGCTGAGCGAATCAGTACTAAAATAAAAAGGCATATTCGGTTGATACCAGCCGATAAATATCATCAACGAAAAAATCAGATGAAGCGCACTTACGGATAATGTTATTGAATATTGCAGGCGGATGTTCTTGATGGTGTAGCAAACAGCCGAAGATAAAAGCGGTATCAGAATCAAAATAGTAAATTCAAACATTAGTCTTTTAGTCTCCCCAATGCAGTTACATCAAAGCCGGAAAGCGTTGAACTGATTTTATTAATTGCTATTCCCATCAAAAATACGACAACAAAAATATCAAGCAACGTTCCGAGTTCAATCATCATCGGAAGTTCGGAAGCTACAGCGGTTCCGAATAAAAATATTCCATTTTCCAAAACTAAAAATCCGGTAACGTGAACGATCAATTTCTTTCTGAAAATAATTACAAATATTCCCACAACAATTGCAGAGAAACCGCTGGCAAAAGGAATCGTTTCGATGTTCGTACTTTTCGATAAAATATTCGATGCGACAAATATTATCACCATTGAAAATATTACAAGCAGTAAAAATGTAAATTGTTGAATAGTCGGTTCTATCATTCTTTTTATGTCTAGATCAAGAATTATCTTGTTAATGTATCTCGGGATGACCATAACTTTAACGATGAATAATGTAGCAGGTAATATTAAAGCGAAAATTGAAAAGTGATGTATAAATGGAAACACAAGAAGCACCGTAAGCAATATTCCCTGGAACCGTAAAACCGTAACATAAGCTTTCACCCGTGATGTTACCGCAAGATAAAAGAGAGATAAACAAAATAGAATGCTTAAAACATTTTGCATAATTGAGTCTTATTTCGTGAACGTATAAATCAGCAAATTCAATATACCGATTGCAGTTGCAAACAAAAGATATTGCGGAATATTCTTCATCTTAAAACGTGATGTAATTGTTTCGGAAATTGCCAAAGCAATTGATAAAGTTGCAATTACAACAACAAATATGATAACGCCAACAGAATAACTCCGAACGCCAAACGGATAGAAGAAAGAAGTTTCGAGGATTGAATAAATAAATAATTTGATGTAACTCGAATACTGATAGAGAAACAAATCAATTCCGGAATTATCCAGAATCATCACTTCGTGAATCATCGTAAGTTCCAAATGAGTGTTAGGATCATCAACGGGCATACGAGAACATTCTGTAATAGCAAGAAAGAAAACCGATATTGAACAAACGATGATAAAAACTAGATACGAAACGTTATCCAACCTGATAGAATGATATATATCATAAATGGAGGTGAGTCCGCTTATAAATGCGATACTGCCAATTGTGAAAAAGAAAATTGGTTCTGCAAAAACTGCAAATGTGGCTTCGCGAGCAGCGCCCATACCTTCGAATGAACTTCCGATATCCATTGCTGCGAGAATTTGAAAAAATCTTGCGAGTCCCAACACATAAGCGAATAAAATTATATCACCTTCAAAACTTATGATGGGTCTTGCAAAACCAATCGGAAGCATAGCGGCAGCAATAACAACTGAAACTAAATTGATTGCCGGTGAAATGACGCTGATAAAAGATGAGCTCTTTGCGTTGATGGTTTCTTTTTTGTAGAGTCTTTTCAAATCGTAGTACGGCTGTAAAACCGGCGCGCCGATCCTTCCGGTAAATATTGCTTTCAATTTATTAATCAAACCGGCAAACATCGGAGCCAGCACTAAAATTACTAGTATGGAAATAATTCCCTGAATAACTTTTATCAGTTCCATAAGAAAGCAATCAGACTGTAAATTGTTATTATAATCAAAATGAAAGTGATGTAATACCGGATATCGGTATGACTCAGAAATTCAATTTTCGAAACCAACGAACTGAAATTCCTAAAACCGGGGAGAATAAATTTGTCGTCGATCAAATCATCGGAATGACTTTCAAACCTTCCTTCTGTAGGAAATATTCCTTTCGGTGATTTTATTTTTTTATGATAGACTAAAACAGATTGCGCTATTTCATTCAGTTCATCTGCATAAGAAGAAGCTGTGTACTGCATTCTTGGAGTTAAATCTTCATAGCCGCATCCCCAAGCTGCGGAAGTTCTTCTTCCATATTTTTTTTGAATGATTCGTTTCCCAAAATAGATTAACAGAATTCCGACCAATACAGCCATAAAAATCATACTGATGAAAAACCAATTGATATTCAGTAATACTGACGAAGAATTTGGCGGAACAAATCCGTGGTTCAAAACTTTAGTAACAATTCCAACAAACGGCTGAGGATAAAAACCAATAACAACGCAAAGCAAAGCAAAAATTCCGAGTGATAGATATTCATAAAAAGAAATGTGAAAGCGTTTTACTTCTTTTCGTTCGCTTCCGAGAAACATTATCGAATTAATTTTGGTGAAGCAAGCAACCGCCAGTCCGCCTACAAATGCCAAACCAACAGCAGAGATCAGCATTAAAAGCGGATAGTAATTTTTTAATTCTTTGGCTGTGGTAAAAAATCCATTGTAAATAATGAACTCGGAAATAAATCCGTTGAGAGGTGGAATTCCGCTGATTGCAATTGAACCGATAAGGAACAGCATAACAAAATATTTTCCGCGGTGAACAAGTCCGCCCATCAATTCAATATTTCTTGTTCCCAGGTTTTGATAAATCACTCCGCTGCCTACAAACAACAAACTTTTGAAGATTGCATGATTAAGTGTGTGCAGCAGCGCTCCGCCGAATCCAAGCACTTGAATCGGAATTGAATGGTAAGCCGAGCC
>JALNWB010000201.1 GCA_023231105.1 Ignavibacteriaceae bacterium
AAGTAAAATTCCTACAATTCCCATTAAAATATTTGCGCTCCACATTCCCCAGAAAGGAGACATGAATCCGCGGTCTGCAAGTTTTTCTCCACCAATAAGTGAAGCCCAATAAATCAAAAAGAAGAAAAGGCTGACGCTTGCCGCCATACCGAAGCCTCCTTTGCGCGTAATTACACCAAGCGGAGCTCCAAGTAAAATAAAAATGATACAAGCAGCCGGTATAGAATATTTCTTATGGATTTCAACCATATACTTATCAATTTCTTTATCAACAAAATCAACTTGCAGTGAAATTGCAAGAACTTCATTCTTAATATTTTTTACCCGTTCAATTAAATTGGTGTAATTGTCATTAGGGGCATATGATTGATGAATACTCCTTTGAAGCGGTTTGGCAAAACTATCACCCAGAAAAAATTTGTTTACGGTTTTTTGAAAGCCGGTAAAATATTGAAAGCGATTTTTTTTTAGGCTGTCGACGATAGATAGCATATCCGGGGCGCTTAGTTCGCGGTCGCTTCGCTGTACACCGGGACCGGATTGTTGAAATGAAAATTGCTGGGCGTCCATTGCGATGCGGTGATTAGTAAAAAGGAGTTTCCTGTAAAGTTTTGTATCTGAAACTCCGCTTTCATGGATTTCGCCGTTTTGTAAATCCATTAACAGTTTTGTTTGATCTTTAGAGAAGTAGAGAAGCCCTTCTTTTGCAGTAACAATATTTATTTTATAGGCGTTGGTGTAATCATAAATAGTAACGCCGTACATTTTGTTTTTCTTTTGATCCATCGTGCGTGCAAGAATTGCGTAGTTATCAACTTCTTGAGAGAAAACTCCCGGTTCAATTGAAAGCGTTGGCTTTTTTTGCTGAATATCCATCATCAAAATTTTTGCTTGATGATTTGCATCGGGGAGAACATCGTTATTAAAAAATATTAAGAGAACTCCTACAACTATGCTTGCCGCCAAAGGTCCGGCAATCATTTTATATAAACTTACACCGGACGATTTCATTATCGTAATTTCATTATTCTGCGCCATTGCACCGAACGCCATCAGTGTAGCAACCAATACCGCCATTGGAACCACCAACACCACCATCCATGCCAAGTTGAACATAATCAACTGAACGACAATCCATGTATCCAATCCTTTTCCAACAAGTTTGTCGGCAAACTTCATTAAAAATTGAAAAAGAAAGATGAACATCAGCGTAGTTATTGAAAAAAGAAAGGGCGCCGCATGGTTACGTAATATGTATCTGAATAAAATCATAAAACAAATATAGGAAGCATTTCAAAGGTTGGCAAACATATCCATACTTTGCCTAAAATCTTTGGAATCTCTTTTGAAATGATTAGATTTGAAGCACAGTTATGAAAATTATAAATATCTTTGCCGTACTTATTTTAGTCTTCGGAAGTTTGCATGTACTACTTTTTTTAGGAGACGATCTACCGCTAAAACCGGATAGACATTATCCGCGATGGCTAAAAACCGTTGATGTGCATACAAACCAAACAAGCGGAATTGCTTTTTTAAAGGAAGCTGAAAGCAAAAAATATTTTCTCCTTGCAGATGATATCGGAGACCTTTGGCGTTTTAGTATTGCGCAGGATACAATCTTTGAGTTAAAGAAACTTGCTTTTTCCGAATCGGTTCAGAATTTCCTGGCAAAATTTCCTAAGAAAGATTTTGAAGAAATTGCCTACGATAAATTTACCGGCGATATTTTCGTTTCGGTTGAAGGAAATGTTCCGGAGGTAGAAAAATATGTAGGTATTTATCAACTGAAATTTTCCGGAAATAATTTCTTTGCCGATACAATTGTAAGTTTTGAAAAAATTCAGATTTATACGCAAAAGCTTTTTCTAAAATACGTTGATAACAATATTGGATATGAAGGATTAGCGGTATCGGAAAAATATTTATTCTTGGGTTTAGAAGGATTTGAAAACAAGTCGATCTTCTCAGACAGCACAATGATTTTTGTTGTTGACAAGAAAAGTAAGAGAATAATTAAGCAGCTCAGCACCCGGAATTATAAAATCCAAACTATTTGCGGGCTATATTGTGAAGGAAACAATACGCTTTGGGGTATTGATAGAAACAACGCAAAAATTTTCAGAATTAAATTGAACGAAAAACTTGATATTTCCGAAGTTAAATACTATGATGCAAAAGGAATTATTCCTAAATATAAAGAATACAACTATGCAGCGGCATTGGAATCAATAACCATGGATAACAATGCTAATCTTTATTTAGTTGATGATCCATGGAAAAAAGTTTATGTTCCGACTAAGTCCATATTGGAAAAGTCGGATTCCACAACAGTGGCAAATTTTAATCAATTCATTCCAATTATTTATAAATTTAAATTAATCAATTAACGAAAGGGTTCGCGTTTGGGTCCAATAATACAGTTCATCAAAAACAACCATAATCTTTATGTAGAAGAGTTGCAATCATTATTACGCATTCCAAGCATAAGTACTTTACAAGAAAACAACGAAGATATGAAGCATTGCGCAACGTTTGTTGCCGATAAATTAAAACAAGCAGGAATGAACCGGGTAGAAATTTTCCCGACTGAAGGTCATCCACTCGTTTATGGTGAATGGCTCGGCGCTCCCGGCAAACCGACAGTTTTAATCTATGGGCATTACGATGTTCAGCCTATTGATCCGATTGAGTTGTGGGACAGCCCGCCTTTTGAGCCGACAATAAAAGGGGATAACATTTTTGCACGCGGTGCAACAGACGACAAAGGGCAAATGTACATTCACATTAAAAGTGTTGAAGCTTTTTTTAAAGTTAAAGGAAGTCTTCCGTTAAATGTAAAATTTCTTATCGAAGGTGAAGAAGAAATTGGGAGCGAACATCTCGGTGGATTTATCGAACAGCATAAAGATTTACTTAAATGTGATGCAGTTTTAATTTCCGATACTTCACTTTACGAAGCAGGCATTCCAACAATCACTTACGGTTTACGCGGCTTAGCTTATATGGAAATTGAAGTAACGGGACCAAATAAAGATTTGCATTCCGGATCATTCGGTGGCGCTGTAGCTAATCCTATTAATGTTCTTGCAGAGATAATTGCAAAACTTCATGATAAAAATGGAAGGATTACTATTCCTAATTTTTATGATGATGTTTTACCGTTAACAAAAGAAGAAAAAAAGAATTTTGAACTTCTTAATTTTTCCGATAAAAATTTAGCAAAAGAACTTGGAGTTAAGGAGTTAACAGGAGAAGCAAAATTCTCTACGCTAGAAAGGCTATGGGTACGCCCTACTCTTGATTGTAATGGGATTATCGGCGGATTTACCGGGAAGGGAGCCAAAACGGTAATTGCCTCTCAGGCTTCAGCTAAGATAAGTATGCGGTTGGTGCCCCATCAAGATCCAAAGAAAATTGCAAAAATCTTTACAAAGTATATAAAATCTATTGCTCCGAAATCTGTAAAAGTTAAAATTTCCGATCTGCATGGAGCCTACCCTTCAATTTCTCCATTAACCGGAAAAGCACTTAAAGCTGCTGCGGTTGCTATGGAAAAAGCCTTTGATAAAAAAATTGTTTTTATGCGCGAAGGTGGAAGTATTCCTGTTGTAGCAACATTTCAGCGTATGTTAAAAACTCCTACGGTCTTGATGGGCTTTGGTTTGAATTCGGAAAATCTTCATTCTCCGAATGAACATTTTAGTTTAACGCATTTTCAATTAGGTATTCAGAGTTCAGCATATTTTTTTGAAGAATTTTCAAAATAAAATATCCCGCCGAAGCGGGCGGAGTTCCTTATGAACAAAATAGTTGCATTTCTTTTTCTAGTATTAAGTCTTTTTGCTTTTGCTGTTTCCGGATGCGGTGACGATAAAGTTGACAAGGGACAAAATGCAGGAGAAACTGAAGCTGATAATTATGATGTTTCAAAAGATACACAAAGGGACTTGAGCATCCAGGAGTACAACATTCAAGAACGGAAAAAATTAACTTCCGTTCGCTTCCCCTGTGATACTATTGCACTGATGGAATATGTTCTGAACAATTACCCCGATGGAACTTACCTCGTTGATTTTGATAGAACATTTACGTACAACATTCCTAAGTCTGCCGTTATTTATCAAAAGAATAATGACGGACAGTTCGTTTTTGGCTTAATCGCTAAATCATGGTCAAAAGATCCTCGTTTAATAGAAATGAAAAACATCATCGGCTATGATGCAAGTTTTATTGATTTGGATAGTACGGAACTCGGCACAGCATTTTTTTATTTAACGCTTTTCAAGTGTAATGGAAAAGTAGATACAAATAAAAACACATTTGATACGCTTTGGGAAGCGGGAATCCCAAGTCATGGCGGTTTCAATAATTTGACCCTTGAAAAATGGGTGAAGAAAAATATTCCTTATATTAAAGCTGATTTTCATTACGGACAAGGAATCGGTCACTTTGATTACAATTTCTTTTTTGTTGACGGCATGTTAAAAAAACCGCATCTTCTTTTAACTTATGAAGGAATTAATTTTAAAAGAATAATGACTGACGCAAACGGAGATAAATACCCGGATTATATCGAATTTAAATATCTTGATACCGGCGAGAAGATAACTATATTGGATTCGGTAACTTTCATTTGGAAAGACACTTGTTATTTTAACACACGAAATCCAAAACAATATAGATATTATTAAAAAGGAATTAACGGAGAAATTTTTGATCAATTTTGAACAACATGAACCTTCAGTAATGCAAACATACTTGGAAACTTTGGGATTTCACCCTGAACAAAGAAATGGTGAAGCTCACTTTTATAAATATCTATCAACTGAAGAAGAATACAAAATTCTTACTCAGGGAGTTGGCTGCCGGCTGCTTCCTTCTGCTCTGCTTGAGTTACACGGAAAGGATTCGCTCGATTTTCTTCACCGTATAACTACGAATGACTTGAAATCTTTACCCGTCAACCAATTCATAAATACAATTTTCACTAACGAAAAAGGAAGAATTCTCGATAGAGTTTCTGTCCTAAATTTTGGTGAAAAACAGCTCCTTATTGGTAATACCGGCACGCAGCAGAAACTGTTTTTATGGATTCAACGTTATATAATAATGGATGACGTCAAAGTCTTTAATGCGAATCAACAGTACACGGTTTTTGAAATTTTCGGACCGCAAGCCAAATCATTTATGACACTTTTATGCGGCGAACAATGTAGAGAACTCCATAGTAACGAAATTCGTTCGCTAACCGTTTCCGAAGGATCCTTTGGAGAAGATTTTTCTTTTTATGCTATTCCTAATGCATGTGACCAGAAAAAAGAAAGTTTTTTTGTGATTGCTCTCCATCCATATGCTGTAAAGCTTGTTCACTATGCTTTGCAGAACAAAGGGATTTTTGATTTTGGATTAATTGGAGAGGATGCTTACGAAATATACCGGATTGAAAACGGCATTCCGGCGGAAAAAGAATTGAACGATCTCTACAACCCCCACGAAGCAAAATTGTTGGACGAAGTAAGTTTCACAAAAGGGTGTTACATCGGGCAGGAAGTGATCGCCCGGCTTGCAACGTATGATAAAGTTCAGAAGTTTTTATGCGGATTTTTATTTGACAACGATTTAAGTTCTGATAAAGAATTTATTTTAGTGGATGACGAGAAAAATGAAATTGGAACAATTACTTCATCGGTTTTTTCATTTTCAAAACAAAAGAAAATGGGTTTGGGTTATTTGAAAAAGGATTTCATTTTAGAAAATAAAATTCTTACGGCAATTGGGAAAAATTCCAAAGAAGAAGTTTCAGTAAGTGTTCATTCATTACCTTTTAAAGATTAAATCGATTTGAAAATCTATACCAAAACCGGCGATAAGGGAGAGACCGGACTTTTCGGTGGAAAAAGAGTTCAAAAATCCTCTGTGCGGATTAACGCGTACGGTACTGTTGATGAATTAAATGCAGCTATCGGCGTCGCTCTTTGTTATGTGGAAAACGACGGAGTTAAATCCGTTTTGAAGAAATTACAAAATCAACTTTTTGTAGTTGGCGCAGATTTGGCGACACCGCTGGAAGTTGAATCTATCCGCCAAAGGCGGACCATCCCGCGAGTATCGGAAGACGATATTTCTGAATCAGAAAAGATGATTGATTTTTTCGATAAGCAATTGGAAGAACTCCGTTATTTTATTCTTCCCGGCGGATCAAAATCCGCTGCGCAATTGCACGTAGCCCGGACAATTTGCCGGAGAGCCGAACGTGAAATTGTATTATTGTCGCAACAAGAGGAAATCAACCAAAATATTGTTATTTTTATTAACAGAATTTCAGATCTTTTGTTTGTTCTTTCTCGGATTGAAAACAAAACATCTGGAATCCCCGATCAAAAATGGGAAAAACCCATTTAAGAGAATTCCCCCATTGGGGGTGAATTTGGCTTCGACGGGATTAACGAAGCAATAAATTGCGCATCGTGTTTCTCCGGCAGACACGTTAAACGGCTG
>JALNWB010000202.1 GCA_023231105.1 Ignavibacteriaceae bacterium
AAAACTTATAATGATCTTCAGCGCTTTTGCAATTGTCATTTCGCTATCAGGGCTATTCGGTTTATTATCATTGATCTCACTAATACGAAAAAAAGATATTGGCATCCGGAAAGTATTGGGAGCTTCGGTTGAAGGCGTAGTACTTCTGATAACCAAAGAATTTATCTTAATAGTTATTGCTGCAAATGTAGTTGCCTGGCCTATAGCGTATTATGTTATGAATAAGTGGCTCGAGGATTTTGCATATAGAATTGAACTAAGCTGGTGGATGTTTGTTTTTTCCGGTCTAATTGCATTGATGATTGCATTGATTACTGTTGGTTATCAAGCAATTAAAGCCGCGGTTGCAAACCCGGCGGTATCAATTAGGTATGAATAAAAGAGGAAGTTATGTTCAAAAATTATTTTAAGATTGCACTAAGAAACATTGTCAGACAAAAAACATTTTCCACAATCAGCATTACCGGTTTAGTATTGGGACTTACAAGTTTCTTAATCATTTTTCTTTATGTTTTTAATGAATTGAGTTACGACCGGTTCAATGGAAACTATGAGAAAATATTTCGGGTTGCATCTGGTAGTAACAACAATGGCGCTAGATCATATTACGCAAGAACCCCTGCTCCCATGGCTGATGAACTTAAAAAAGAATTTCCCGGGATTGCTAACACTTCCCGTCTTGCCAAAGAGGAAAAGGTGTTGCTTAGCTCGGGGGCTAAGAGATTTTATGAAGAAAATGTTGTCTTTGTTGATCCTTCATTTCTAACAATATTCACTTATCCGCAGATCGCAGGCGATCGCAATAATGTTTTGGTTGAACCAATGTGCGTTTTACTCACGGAGAGCGCCGCGGATAAATATTTCGGCAAAATAAATTCAATTGGGAAAACACTACGATATAATAATAAATATGACTTAAAAATTACCGGAGTATTAAAAGACGCTCCCGCTAATTCTCATTTGCATTTTGATTTTTTAATCTCCATGGCAAGTACAAGTCAAATATACGGGAGTGATTTTGCTATCAATAGAATGAATACATCCGTCTATACTTATCTCCTATTGAATAGACCGGAATATGCTCAGCGAATAGAAAGAAAATTCCCGTCGTTTCTTAAAAACTATTACGGCGGCTTCTTGGATTTCATTCAACCAACACTTACCCTTCAGCCGCTTTCACAAATTCATCTCTACTCAAACATTGGTGGTGAGATTGAGGCTAACAGTGATATAAAATATATTTACATTTTTTCTGTTGTAGGGTTAATGATTCTTTTAATGGCGTGCATTAACTATATGAATATTCTTACTGCCGGTTATTCAAAGCGCATAAAAGAAATTGGGGTTAGAAAAGTTTTAGGAGCGAACAGACACGTTTTGATAAAACAGTTCATCGGTGAATCAATTTTAACGGCTTTTCTGGCGTTCTTTATTACGATTATAATCTCGTTTCTATTTCTCCCAGTCATTAATTCATTAATTGGTCGGACATTAATTTTAGACATCAAACAAAACTATGAGTTGATTATTATCATGGTGATTGTAACTTTGCTGACAGGAATTCTCTCCGGTATTTATCCTGCTTTTATACTTTCTTCGCTTAATCCTTCAGCCATATTTGGGAAATCACTACATGGGAGATTTTCCGGTGCATTTGTTATAAGGATCCTTATTGTTTTCCAATTTATGATTTCGACAGGGCTGATCATCTCAACCATCATAATATCTGAACAACTCAACTATATAAGGAATAAAAAACTCGGCTTTGAGAAAAACCATATCGTTGTCCTTCCGTTAAGAGAAGAATACACACGTAAAAATTATGAGATACTTAAAAACGCACTTTTACAAGACCCTAAAATATCGTCCATCTCTGCGTCTTCCGTTTTACCTGGTGATGTAAAATATTACAGCTCCGTTAGTTGGGATGGGAGCGGATACGACAAAACAATGGATTTTATTTTTGCCGATTATGATTTCCTGAAAACATATAAGGTTGAGATTGCACAAGGAAGGGATTTCTCTAAAGATTTCGGCAGTGATTTAAAGAACGGTTACATATTAAACGAAGAAGCGGTAAAAGAAATCGGATGGAAAGAACCTATTGGAAAAAAATTTAACGATGGTTATGTAATAGGTATTGTAAAAAATTTTCATTACAAAAGTTTATTTGAACCTGTGAAACCACTTTTTATTTCAGTAAATCCGGATAACATTAATTTTCTTTCGATTAGGATCAATTCGAAAAACGTTACCGCATCGTTGGATTATATACAACAATCCTGGAAAGGGATATTTCCTCAAAGTCCTTTTGAGTATTTCTTTTTCGATAACCACCTCGACAAACTTTATAAGTCGGAGACTAAATTCGCTTCCATTTTCAATTGGTTTTCCGGTTTGGCAATTATGATCTCTTGCCTGGGACTTATCGGTTTAACATCGATAAGTGTTGTAAAAAAAACCAAGGAGATCGGTATCCGCAAAGTATTGGGCGAATCAGTTGAGGGTATTGTATTTATGATAACAAAAGAATTTGTAATAATAATTTTTGTTGCAAATATTATTGCCTGGCCGGCAGCTTACTATTTTATGAGCAAATGGCTTCAAGATTTCGCTTATAGAATTGATATCAGCATTTGGATTTTTATTATCTCTGGAGGTATTGCATTACTTATTGCACTGTTTACTGTCGGTTATCAGGCGGTTAAAGCTGCGCTTGCAAATCCCGTAAAGAGTTTAAGATATGAGTAATTAATGAAGAAAACTACTGGATGCGTATTAAAAATAAATTAGTTTAAATGTGAGTGGAAATTATGTTCAAAAATTACTTTATTACTACACTTCGAAATATCGCCAGAAATAAAGTTTCGACCTTTGTCGGGGTTTTGGGATTTACAGTTGGTTTAATTTATACCGTTTTTATTTTTCATTTTGTCAAAAATGAAATTACTTATGATAAATATTTTCCGGAATATGGGAAAGTATATCGAGTTTTAGCCGATCTTAATAAAGATAAATTTGACGCTGTTGCTCTTCCTGTTACTGAAAGTTTGCAAACACAATTTCCACAGGTAACTTTATCAACACACTTCATCGAAAAAGAATGCAATGTGAAAGTCGCGGACCAATTTTATAAGCAGCAAGTTCAGTACGTTGATAAAGATTTCTTCACAATGTTTTCGCGTAAATCTGTTGTCGGGAGTTGGTCTGAGTTTGATAAAATTCTCAATTCCACAGTAATTAATCAGAGCACTGCGGTTTTGCTTTTTGGAAACAACAATCCAATTGGAAAAGTAATTTCAGTTGAAACAAGTGACAAACTTATTAATTATAGAGTGGATGGAATTTTGGAAGATGATCCATCAAATTCAAGTCTTCATGCCAATATTGTTTTACCTTTTCAGAATTATCGCGAAAAGATTTTAACCCGTTTTCAAAACGATTGGTTGATAAATCAATTTGCTGCCGGTTTTTATGTAAAATTAGATATCCCCAAAAGCAAATCCACAATTGAAGAAAAACTCCAGGATGTTTTAAAGTCAAATATTCCTCCCGAATATTTCAAAATATATAAATACGAGCTTCAACCGATATCTGAAATGCATTTTGATAATGATGTCATATTCAACAAAGTGAATGCTTCGAATAAAAATTACATGTTTATTTTAATGGGGCTTGCATTATTGATCATCCTTATTGTTTCAATTAATTATGTCAATTTGGTTACGGCAAAATCGTTTTATCGCTTTAAGGAAATCGCGGTAAGAAAAACTTTTGGGGCGAGAAGGAAGAACATTATTTCGCAATTTATGATGGAATCAATTGTAATTGTATTTATCGCTTTTTTAATTGCAACATTGATAATGCCATTTATGCTCCCTCTTTTAAATTCGTTATTGGATCAGAAAATAAAAATGGATATCGGTGGAAATATTTCTACTGTGATTTTAATTTTTATAGTAATGTTAGTAGCTGTTGTTGTCGGTTTAATTCCCGCGATTAAAATATCCAAGTATTCTCCACAAATTATTCTGAGAGGTTTTAAAGCAGTTGAAAATATGAAACACCTTCCCAAAATCTTTATTGGGCTTCAGTTAGCTATTGCAATATTTTTATTGTTTAGCGCTATAATCCTCAACCTGCAATTTAATTTTATTGCTCAAAAAAATTTAGGTTATGATAAAAATTTGATTGTGATGATAAAGACGAACGAGTTGTTTGGCAGACATCTGAACGGCGAAGCGGTCAACAACTATCTGGATGATATTTTGTCGGATGCGAAGGTGCAAAGTGCAACCGCAGGCAATTTAGTGCTTGGTGGTAAAGATATTGATTTTCTGTCCAGATTCGATTACGAAGATAAGAGTACAGCTTCATACATATTTAATGCTGATCGAAGATTGCTCGGAACACTTCAATTAAAATTAATTGCTGGAAAAGACTTCAGTGATTTTAATAGTAATGCTAATTCTATAATCGTTAATGAAGAATTTGTTAAAAAATTAAAAATAGCTAAACCTGTTGATTGTGATATAGTTTACCCTTTTGGCAGAGATAAAAGTAAACAAGTAAAAATAATCGGAGTTGTGAAGAACTTTTTTTATAGATCATTGCGTGACAGCATTGCACCGGTTGTATTTGAGTGCCCTGATGATAGAACATATTCGGAATGTATTTATGTGAAGATCGGGAATACTTCTGTTCCTGGTGCAATAGAGACACTCAAAGAAAAATGGCAAAAGTTTTTTCCTGATCAAGCATTTGATTATCAATTCCTTGATGAAAGAATTGATCACCTCTATAAAGATGAAATGCGATGGAAAAATTTAATTAACTATTCGTCCGCAAGCGCCGTCATATTTGTTTGCATAGGATTGTTTGGAATAGTTTATTATTCCGCTGAAAGAAGAACTAAAGAAATCGGAATTCGAAAAGTACTCGGTGCTTCCGTTTCGAATATTGTTGTTTCTTTTCTAAAAGAATACCTTATCATTCTTGCCATTGCTTTTCTCATTGCAATATTTCCCGCGTATTATTTATCCCTGCATTGGTTGCAGGATTACGCCTACAGAATTGAACCGGGATTGTTTGCATTTGTTTTAACCGCAGTAATAATATTTTCGATAACCTTACTTACAGTAACTTATCATGCCGTGAAAGCGGCTATAGCTAACCCGGTTGATAGTTTGAAGTATGAATAAAAGGGGAGGGTATTATCAAAAATTGTTTTAAGATCGCCTGAGAAATATTAATAGGTTTAATTTTAATTGTTGGTACAGAAAGTAGTTTTAAATATTATTCGTTCTTTATCCATTTTTTAATAATCTCATTTGCTTGTTTTACAGTTGATTTTCCGTGTGAACCATTTTTGATCAAAACATATTTTTTATCCGTGTGTTTCCAATTTTCATAAATTAAATCACATCCATTTTTATCAACAATATTATCTTTCTCACCATAAATTAGCAATAGCGGATAATTTGCGGTTTTGGAATAATCAATCATTGAATCCATTATTTTCTTTGATTCAGTCATCATATACATACTGAAATACTTTACTAATAATGAATCATTGATTCTTGATTCCGATTCTTTTCTGTCTTCTTCGTTTTCGATCTTGGTTGGATCACCTGCCATATTAACGATTGGTGTATGTTTTGCAAAAAGATAATAGCAAGCATATTTTAAGTATTGTCCAAAACTTGGCGACATACCTTTAGCTGCTTTTTGCATATAAGGTGGATTAACAAGAATTGCTCCGGCGATATTGTGCAAACTATCTGCCGCAGCTAATAGAACTGAGGTTGACATACTGTGACCAAACAGAAATAATTTATGTTGCTTCGAACCATAGTCTTTATCATTTATAATAATTTCTGAATAGTCGTTTATGAAATCATTGAAATTAGATATATCGCCACGCGTACCATCTGAATATCCTGTTCCACGAGGATGTATTACAACAACTCTGTTTTGATTGTTAGATAGAAGTTCAATTATATCCTTCTCACTTTTGTGATTTATTCCTGTAATACCTGAAATGATAAATATTGTCGAGTTGTAATTTTCAATAGGTCTGTAATCATAGATGAACAATTGAAGTCCATCTCTAACTTTAAAAAAGTGACCTTCGCTTTTATCGATAATTTCCGGCTTTTCATAATTCTTCATCGAGGTGCAAGAATAAAATGATAAGAGAATCAATAATGTTAATATGTGTCTCATTTCCATTCTTTAAATTACACCATCTAACTTATCGTGTAATTAAACTTTACCAATAAATACATACGCAATGAATCCGCAAAAGGTGGAGTTGTAAGGACAAAATTACTTTTTCTTATCTAAAATATTCTCCATTTCATCCATCAGACGGTTCATTTTTTTCATTGTAAGATCAAATGGTTCCGAGGATGTCATATCTACTCCCGCTTTCTTTAAGAGGTTAATAGGATA
>JALNWB010000203.1 GCA_023231105.1 Ignavibacteriaceae bacterium
TAGGGACAGTGGACAACTCGTTACGCCATTCATGCACGTCGTCAATCAAACGACAAGGTATTTCGCTACCTTAAGAGAGTTATAGTTACCCCCGCTGTTTATCAGTCCTTAGCTCGATTGAAGTCGAGTTTTAGATACTGACACTGAGCAGACGTCACCTACTATACAAGCCCTTACGGGTTAGCAGTAAGTTGTGTTTTTGTTAAACAGTCGGTCGTCCTTGATCTTTGCACCCTGTAATCGCACAAATACATGTACGAAAGCAGGGACCCCTTATCCCGAAGTTACGGGGCCATTTTGCCGAGTTCCCTTACCTAGATTATCCTTTCACACTTTAGGCTTCTCACCTAGGGGCACCAGTGCTGGTTCTTGGTACGAGTTATCAAGATTTATTCTAATTCTATTTTCATGGGCTCCAGGCATCAACCAGATACAACTTAAGTTATACTCATCAAAGCTTTAACCTGGTTCTCAATATAATATTACTCCCCAGGCTTATGCTTCTTAACAATTATTCATTGCTGATCTAGCCCAAAACGTCTAAAATTAGACTTGCGTCACCGCACATACTTGACAAGTACAGGAATATTAACCTGTTTCCCTTTCCCGAATATACTCGTTCTCCGAGCTCGGTTAGGATCGACTAACCCTTGGCTGATCTACATTGCCAAGGAACCCTTGCCCTTTCAGTGGCAGAGATTCTCACTCTGCTATGATCCTACTACCACCAGGATTTTTATTACAGGCAGATCCACAAATGCGTGTGCACTTGCTTCTGCTCTACCCATACACCGACCTACCACATTCATTACTGAAGTCCATGGTATCGGTAGCTAATTTAGCCCCGTCCATTTTAGATGCTTACAATCTTGACGAGTAAGCTGTTACGCACTTTTTAAAGGGTTGCTGCTTCTAAGCAAACCTCCTCGCTGTCTATGATTGTAAACGATCTTCAACCCATAACACTTAAATAGCATTTAGGGACCTTAACCATGGTCTGGGTTGTTTCCCTCGAGGAGAACGAGTTTACCCCGCTCCCCCGTCTCCAGAGATCTACGACGTATCACCATTCGGAGTTGGACAAGAGACCGAGCCTGTTAAGGCCCTAAATCCCCAATCCGTCTCTCTACCTCTAATACTATCTCCGTGCAGGTTTGACTGCGGCCAATTTCGATCGGAACCAGCTATCACCGGGTTCGATGGGCTTATCACCCCTAATGTCATGTTACACAAACGCTTGCACACAGAACTGCTTCGGTCCTCCACCCCTTTTTACGGGGGCTTCAACCTACACAACATTAGATCACCCGGTTTCGGGTCGTATTCATGTGACTACATGGCACTTTAATACCATCCGCCTCATTGCTTGCGCGGAAATCGGTTTCCCTTCGCTTTCCTCCTTAACAGAGTTAAGCTTGCCACACAAATATACTCCCTGGCACGTTATTCAAAACGGACGATAGGCCTCCTAAGAGGACTATCATACTGTAACTATTAGGTTTCAAGGTCTTTGAACTCCCTGTTAGGGGTTCTTTTCAGCTTTCCCTCGCGGTACTTCTACGCTATCGGTCTCGAAACGTATTTAAGGTTAGAAGTTGATGACTCCCAGTTTCACGCCCCGTATCCAGGGAGCGCTACTCAGGATACACTCAAAATCCATTCATCTACTCTTACGGGACTATCACCCTTTACCGTCTGGCATTCCAGCCAAGTTCAGATCGAAGAATTAGGATAAAAGAATGTCCTACAACACCACATCTCTATTATATTACTATAACAGATTCAGTTTGCCTTATACTGCGTTCTCTCGCTGATACTAGCAGCATCTCTTTTGATTTCTTTTCCTGCGGGTACTAAGATGTTTCCATCCCCCGCGTTCGCCGTCCTTTAGGACTTATTGTGAAGTCACATTCGGAAATCCTGGGTTCAAAGGTTACATGCACCTCGCCCAGGCTTATTGCAGCTTGTCGCATCCTTCATCACCGTATCGAGCCAAGCTATCCACCTAATAGTGTAATAGAATCTTATAAAATTATTTTACGGATTCTTATCTAAGACAGATCTTTTCTATACACGGTCTCATCGAATATAATTTATGATAACTAGTCTTGTGTTATTCACGCGAATGAATAATTAGACTGAATATATTCTACACCAACCACCCGTTACATGTTATGTAACGAGTTTCTTTGCAAGAAACTTAACAAGCTTCCTGCATCCTAAAAATTTTTTCAAATCTTAGGTTCTCATGAAATAAATGAGTGTGAGTTATGATATTTGATTAATTCTATAATAAAAATTTGAAATATGTGGAAACAAAATGGACTGGTCGGGATTTGAACCCGAAGCCTCTCCCGTGCAAGGGGAGCGTTATACCAGGTTTAACTACCAGCCCCCATGAATATACACGGTAGCTTCCACAATTACCGTAATTGATTATGAAAACCACATGATCGCAAAAAGCGATTGTGGAATGAGATATGTAGGAATGTGTAATGCAGAATAAATGTATTAATTATTATAATTTCTATATTGTGTACTATATGCACTGAATAGTATAATATAAAAAATAATTAAAAGGAGGTGATCCCACCGCAGGTTCCCCTACGGTGACCTTGTGACGACTTAACCCATCTTACTGAGCTTAGATTCGTTTAAACCAAGAAAGTTTAACCTCATCTAAACCCTGCTCGATTGGCTTGACGGGCGGTGTGTGCAAGGAACAGGGACATATTCACCAGAGTATGATGAACTCTGATTACTAGGAATTCCGTTGTCATGTGGGTGAGTTGCAACCCACAATCTAAACTACGATGAAGTTTCGAGGATTAGCTTCTCCTTACGGAGTTGCATCCCATTGTCTTCACCACTGTTGCGCGCGTGTAGCCTAGAAGATTCGGAGCATACAGACCTACCGTTGCCTGCACCTTCCTCCTTCTTACGAAGGCAGTCCCTATAATGTGCACAGTCAATTCGAAAATCCCGTTTGCAATTATAGGTACAGGTCTTGCTCGTTGCCTGACTTAACAGGACATCTTACGACACGAGCTGACGGCGGCCATGCACTACCTCTCGGCTCGTCAGATAAGCCCTTCAGACTGATCTTCATCCTGCCGTCGCTTCTAGTAAGGTGTTCTGCGTTGAGTTAGATTAAACCGCACGCCGCACTCCTGGTGTATTCCCCCGCCAATTCCTTTAAGTTTCAGTCTTGCGACCGTACTTCCCAGGCGGTGAGCTTATCAACTTCTTTTCGACACCGCATATTCTCGTAGAATATGCGACACCTAGCTCACAGTGTTTACGGCTAGGACTACTCGGGTATCTAATCCGGATCGCTCCCCTAGCTTTCATCCCTCACAGTCAGAACTGTTCTAGTTGGGCGCCTTCGCCACAGGTGGTCTTTCTAGGATTATCACATTTAACCGCTCCCCTAGAAATACCCCCAACTCCTCCCAGTCTCTAGTCTGAAAGTGTCCCCTGCACGCTGTTGTATTGAGTTCAACAATTTCACAAAGGATTTTTCAGACCTGCTACGAATGCTTTAGGCCCAATATAAGATTGCCACTCGTGGCGCCGGGGTTACCGCGGCTGCTGGCACCGGTCTTACCCACCACTTATTCTCCAAGATGTGTACTCTTGGCAAAAGCTTACATAAATGTAAGCACTCGGGATCCCCCCATCACGCTTTCGCGCATTGTGGAGGTTACGCGCCTGCTGCACTCCGTGGAGCTGGGACCAGTATTTCAGTGTCCCTCTCGGGGCTACCCCTCTCAGGGCCCCTACAGATCTTTGGTTTGGTGGTCCGTTACACCGCCAACTGCCTAATCTGCCGCCGACTCATCCTAAGACCTTACGTTTAATGAATGACTCATTCCAGAATCCATTCACTATCGAGTATTAGCCACAGTTTTCCGTGGGTATCCTCAATCTTAGGGCAGATTATCGACGTGTTACTGAGCCTGTCGCCGGCCATTACTGACCTGACTTGCATGGCTTAATCGAATCCCGATAGCAGCAATCCCCCGCAGGATCAACGGGAATTTACTTTACAATCCTTAATGTATGTTCTAATAATTTAACTTAAATTTTATTCTAATTTAAATTTTAGAACTCATGCCGCTACATCTTTTTCTTATATTTGGGTCGCTTGACTTTATAGAAACTTAAATTAATCAAGGAAATCTATTATTTAATGTCATTATGCATGACACATTCCTACATCATACTCGATTGTTATGTCAAGTACTCATTCAGTATGAATTTTTTTGAATATGTCTTACCGTTTACAGGATTTACAGACAGTTCAGAATGGAGGCGATTTGATAATAAAGGGAATTTTAGGTTATTTATAAAAGTTTCGCTTGATTAAGCTCATCGTTTATAAATAAACAGTGATTATTTGAGATTATAACAAAAAATATTAACAAAACAATAAAAAATTCAACTCGTAGCAAAACTCGACGTAAGTCGATAATCAAGGTAATGCTCTATTCTATATAAACTTTAATGAAACGTCGATAAACAACAATAAAAATCCTGTAGTAATAATTTATAGAAGAAAAAATATTCGTTAATAGAACTTAATAAGATAAAATATATAAAACACTTAAAGAATTTCAATATATGAAAACAGTTTTAGTTACAGGCGGCGCAGGTTTTATTGGCAGTCATTTATGTAAATATTTACTTGATAAAAATTTTCACGTAATATGTATTGATAATTTTTTTACAGGAAGAAGAGAAAACATTCTGCCTCTTCTTGATAATCCTAATTTTGAATTAATACGTCATGATATTATTAATCCAATACATTTGGAAGTTGATCAAATATATAATCTTGCATGTCCAGCATCTCCCCCAGCATATCAATATAATGCTATTAAAACAGTTAAAACTTCTACCGTTGGAATGATTAATATGTTAGGACTTGCAAAGAGAACAAAAGCAAGAATTTTACAAGCATCAACATCAGAAGTTTATGGAGATCCATTAATTCATCCTCAAAAAGAATCTTATTGGGGAAATGTAAATCCTATCGGTGTAAGAAGTTGTTATGATGAAGGCAAACGAATGGCAGAATGCTTATGTATGGATTATAATAGAATGAATAATGTTGATGTTAGAATTATTAGAATATTTAATACATATGGTCCGAACATGGATCCTGACGATGGACGAGTTGTTAGCAATTTTATAATGCAAGCTCTAAAAAACAAGGATATAACAATATACGGCAATGGTTCTCAAACAAGATCTTTCCAATATGTTACTGATTTAATTGACGGAATATATAAAATGATGAATCAAGATAATTTTATCGGTCCAGTAAATATAGGTAATCCGAACGAATTTACAATAAAAGAATTAGCAGAAAAAATAATAAAAATAACAGGAAGCAAATCAAAAATAATTTACAAAGCTTTACCTTCCGACGATCCAAAACAGAGACAACCAGATATAAGTTTAGCAAAAGAAAAATTAGATTGGGAACCAAAAATTTCTTTAGACGAAGGATTAATCAAAACCATTGAATATTTCAAAAAAGAAATTGAAAGAAGTAATAAAAAATAATATTCTAAACTAAAAAATATATAAAAATTATTCTTTATCATCAACTGTAAATAATGTTGAATCGTGAACATCAAATAATCCTATTCTTGCTCCTGCGTCGAGCCATCCATGTGCATAATTTAGTGCACCAAATGCTAGAACATAATCATTATGTTTCATAAAATGTCCTGCATCACTATAATACCTAGAGGCCATATCAAAAAAATCTTTAGCTTCTTTATGCCTTTTTTTATCCATTGCAATCTCGCACATTTTCAAAGCTTTGCCTGTTATTTCAAAATATCTTTCTAATTTATCTTTTGTAATTTTATCGATAATATTGGTATATTCACTATCATCTATATCATACATCTGAACACCTCAATAACAAATAATAATATTATACTCCCCTAATCAAATCTCGGCTTGTTACGTATTCTTCAAATTTCACTTCATCGAGTTTTGTGTTTAAACTTTCAAATTCCTCTTTTTTTAAGGCAGTTTTCAAGTCTTTGCTTAAACCAATCATTTCCATAATACACTTATTAAATATACTTTTGATAGAGGATATATCACTCTTGAAATTTTTTAGCTCAGTACTTAAATTATCAAAATCTGTTGTACGTTTTTTATCTAAATTATTTACTTGAGTTTCTATATATGCAGCATCTTTTTCTAAACTGGTTATTCTCTTATCTATTCTGTAAAGAAAATCATATACAGGCGAATAGTCTATTGTTTGATCTGCCATAGTATTTTATTTATACTCACATTTATAATTTTAACTAAATAAATAATATAAATTATAGTATAAACAAATATTTTCTGTTTTAACTTTACAGATAAAACAAAAGCTTTAAATA
>JALNWB010000204.1 GCA_023231105.1 Ignavibacteriaceae bacterium
GCTTATCGGAAGAGAAATGATCATTAATACTATTGCTAATCTTTTCATTACTTTTTCTCCAACGGCTTGGGATTTATTATTTAATAACCAAGAATTTACCAACCTTCTTCTGTCCATCCGGCATCGAGACCACATACACGTATAATCCATATGCTATAAATTGATCGTTGTACGATCTCATATTCCAATACTCATAGCCCATGTTATTGCTATGATCAATATCGGCAACGTGGTCGCCAGCCATAGTAAAGATTGAAATTTTACATTGATTCGGCAGATGATTGAACATAAGTTTTTTACCGAACTGATTTGTTTCCCATACATTTGAAATAACATAAGGATCGGGAACAACCCGGATTTTATTTAAATCAACTTGCTGCGTATTTGAATAATCAACTTTTTTGGTATTGAATTGGTACGAAATTTCTTTCCTGAATGGTTTGTAAGTTATAATTGTAAATTCATCACCTTGCGAAGGAGCAACGGCTTTTTTATAAACTGAATTACCGTCGGCATTTGTATAGTTGTCCGGGAAATTATTCGTGTTCAGATACAAACCTTCATATGTTGTATCATGCGTTACGGCATCGATTATTAATTTTTCAAAAACCAATACATCGGCATATTTTTCATAAAATCCTGAGCTTCCTTTCGTATAGCCCTTTCCACCGGGAATAAGATCCCAACCCAACGGACTATAATAACTTTGTCTGTAATCCTCCGGCGCTTCGATCGCAAATTCAAACAGCCATGTATTGTTGCTAATATCAACCGGGTTCTGCGGATCATTTATGATCTCAACTTTTAGAGGAAGATGCTGCTTCGCAGGTTGAGTTTTATTCGTGAAGAAATCGTACCACTGAGCTTCAAGACCGCCGTTCAGCGTTGTATCAACGGTAATTTTTATATCATCTACCGTATAAATTGTTTCACCTATAACATCTTGACGACCTACATATTTTGCTACCGGTCCTGTTCTCCAATCGAATGTACTTGTATCTCCATTTACTTTTGTCCATCCGATTTTTTCAATTCCCGAAGGACAATTTTTTACCGTTAATCTGAAGCCGTCAACAATCGGAAGGTTATCACCGGTTTCATCAGAAAAAAGATGATGATCAAGTAACAAAGTTTTTTCGTTTGTTGAAGGCGAAACACGATACAGATTAAATCCAAGAATGTAATTCGTTTTATCGCCAACAACCTGTTTTGCCGAATCAACAAATGTAATAAGATAGTTGTTGTCCTTTATTGAATCGGATTGTACGATATCAACTTTTACCAGCCCTTGAGAAATGCCGCCAATTGCGGGGATGGTTCCATCGGCTGCAGAAACAGGGGAATATTCCGGAGCTTTATAATTCTGCGCATCAACTCCCGGAATTGCAGAAACTGTATTCTGTTGCAACAATGAGTGACCAAGAGAAGATTGATAAGATTGCTCCAAAGCTCCCGCTTGCTGATTTCCTTGATCATAAGCTGTTACGCAATACCAATACTCAATTCCGTTAATAAGATTTTCATCAACATAGCTGTGTTGAATACCAACGTCATCACCAAGCGATTGATTGTAGGCTGGATCAGGTCCTTTTATTCCGTCAATCAGATCGAAAATTTTTATCGGTTTATAACCGATCACATTTCCGTAATTATCGGTGATCGGAATTCCCCAGGTTTTACCAAGATCATCGCTTCTATAAATTTTATATCCTTCAAAATCACTGATTCCGGTAATCACATCTTTCGCATTTTCCGAATCGGATTCCCACGAGATTTTTACTTTTTTATCTCCCGGTTGAGCAACAACTTTCGGCATAGGAGGTGCACTTGAACCTTGATAATTGAGTGCGTACATCTGTTGAACCATCCGGTAATTTTTCATAAGATCGGAAGTATCGGGTTTATCAGGAGTTGTTCCTGAATTTCCCATAATTAAAGCGACTGAAGATTTTACCGTTTCTCCAGGCGCTAAAGTGAATGGACCGGTTGTCATAAAAAAATCAAGCGGAGCGCCTTCCGGAAAATATTTTTTCAAACTGTCGGGATGCGTTGTATCCATTCTTCTATCCGAACCATGAAATATTGCTGTAGGAATCGGAAGGGAACTGCTGTTGGGATCGCTTGTAATAATCGGCCACATTTCTTCATCAATCTTTGGCGCTACTTCGCGATTGAAAAAATGAAAATCGGTGACACCTAAATTTTTCGGCGTTTCAAGTACGTTCAGACCGATCATTCCCATCGGACTCGGATCATTTGCCCATGCGCCATCTTTAGTATTATTAACATCCCAGATGTAAACAAAATCACCGTTCGCTCCGGATTTACTTGGAAGAATGTTTATCAAATCTTTGTTATCAAAATCGGGTCTGAAGAGGGCGTAGTAACCAACGTAAACGCTATCCAACTGTTTGCCGCTGTTGTTGTGGATTGTAAAATCCCAAACAAGAAAATCTTCCGCATAAGGTCTGCCGTATGAATAAGCGGTTTCTTCAACTTCAATTCCAACTTTCCCTTTTGGGTTATAATTTTCATTGTCGTCAAAAATGCAATAAATATCTCTATCGGAAACAAACTCGTTGGGAACTTCTTTTCCATAATTTGTTGAAAGAGAATCAATATCGATTCTGAAATGTCCGGGCCAATGCCGTTTCCCGGGTGTACTCACCCAGCTTCCCGATGCATCAAAATAGCCTTCTGGCCAGGTATCCTGATTATCGCTTGAAGCAAGAAATGGAGTTTCATCAGGTGGAGGAGTTTTTACATCACCCGAAAATAGTTTTCCGCGCGAACCATCCTTCGGACTCCAATCAACTTTTTCAGATGGACCACCAACAACGGAAGTAATCACGTTTCCTTGAGTTGCAACTACTAAGCCTAATCCGAAGCTGTATTGCGTTTCATTATTTGCGGATGCAGGCCAATGAATCGCATCATTAAAATATTCGTGAAAACTTGAAAGAATTCCATAGTTACCAAGATAGTTTGCAACTTGCCCTTTATCCATTATACCCAGCCCGCGCTCATTGGAGGAACGCGTTTTTTGAAAACGGGCGATCTGTTCAGGTTTCAAATCGGAGTGACATGAGTTGCAGTTTTGCTTTTGAGCAAAACTAGATATGGGAATAAAAAGAGATACAATTGTTGTAAGTGTAAAAACTTTCAGAAAATATTTTATCATTTCATCGATCTCCATTTACAAAATTAATTGAATGCCGGCTTTAATAATTCGCGGCGGCTCTAAATATGCCGGATTATGATCTGCATCAGGAGAAGAACCAACTAATCCAGCTTGTCCGGTGTCAAACGGTTTGCCGGTGCGTGAATAAACTTTCCGGACATTTTCAGTGTCGAATAAATTTGTTACTTCAACAAAAACAGAAGCAGCCAGATCATATATCCAGAATTTTTTCACCGCTCTTACATCAACAGTTGACGTCCAGGGTTTTCTTGCAGAGTTAACTTCAATTCTCACAGTCGGATCAACGTAGGGAGTGTATGGCAATCCGCTTCCAGCCTGGAAAAGAACATTGAAGTTAAAATCGGAGAGAGGTTTAATTCCAAAGAGTTCAGGTCCTTTATCTCTTGGAATATTGAAGTTAACGTTCACTGCAACGTCATGTCGCTGATCAAAATCTAAAAAATATTCTTGATGCGGAATTTCTTCTTTTGCAAATGCGTCAATAAATCCGGCGAGAGGCTGAGAATTATTCCCTTTGGCAATCATAAAGGAATAATCAATCGAACCGGAAAAATAATTGCTGTATCGCTTGTGAAGCGTTAGATCAATTCCTTTTACACTTGCGTAATCTGAATTATAGAAGACAACATAATCTCGCGACAGGTAACTGATTTGAAGAGTGGAAAGAAGATCCGTGATATCTTTGTAGTATGCGGAGACATCCAATGCCCAATCATCGTTCAGTTTATATTTTATACCTGTTTCGTACGCAACGGTTTTTTGAGCTTTAATACCGGGATTACCAACGAGCGGCATTGAAGTGGAAAGATCTTTTTGTTGATTATAGTAGAGAGAATTGTAATCCGGATTTTGGAAAAAGTGTCCGTAAGAAAAATGAAGAACCGCCCGGTCGGAAATCGGATGGGCTAATCCGATGCGGGGACTTAATTGAGTTTTTGCGGCAATTTTTTCTTCGTTCGACGGAATCCATTTATTGTTTGCATCGAATGAACCGAAATGGCGAATATCAGGCCACATCGAAGCTTTAGGATCAGCATAATCAAAACGAAGTCCGAGATTAATAATTAAGTAATCGTATTCTATTTTATCCTGAGCATAAGCTGCCAACTCAATTGGAGTGCGTTCGTATTGATCTTTGTATTGCGCACCGGAAGGCCACGGTTCTTCTTCTTCATGTACTTTTATGTCGTGGCTCTTTAATTCAATTCCCGTCTTTAATTGATTATAATTATTCGCCTGGTAAGTAAGATCAACTTTACCGCTGTAAGTAACGGTTTTATCGTCGGAATATTGCCCATCATCTCCACTAATATAAAAGTAAACGCTCTTTCCGGTTTGTCCGCGTACATAATCTGCCGGCTGTTTATCGCCAACTTGAACTTTCATCGCGTTTTCAAAACGGGAAACTTGGGCGGTATAAAATAAACTGTTATTCAGAGTATGGGTAATAGTTAAACCGAAGCGTGATGTATTCTTCAGCGAGTGAGCTTGATTTTCACTTAAATATTTCCATGCGTGGCTATAGCCCTGAGCTTGATTCTTAGTTAGCTGCCCTGACAAAGAAAATTTCAACATCGGTGTTGCTTTGTACGTAAGCTTTGTAAATCCGTCTCTCTCTAAATTGTATCCATGCGGTAAATAGCTATCCTCATTTTTTACCCTGCCGGAAAGAAAGAAAGTGAGATTCGGAATAAAAGAGACGGGACCATTTAGTGACAAATTAAGCATCCCGTTTATCGGTATGTCGAGATTTTGTGGTTTAAATTTAACCTTATCAATAATGCTTGTTTTCTGATAAGGATAAGAATCTTCAACTCCACTAAATGGATTACTTTTGCGATAGGAAGATGGGTTTATCATCGGCGATGTATATTCAAACTTTCCTTTAAATGTTTCGCCTCCTTCTTTCGTTACAATATTCACAATGCTCGACATTGCGTTTCCGTATTCAGCATTAAAAGTTCCGCTAAGCACTATCATTTCATCGATTGCGTCTTTATTGACCATCGAACTGAATCCGCCGTAAAGCGGGTCTTCAACGTACATCCCGTCAACCATATAAGCAATCTCTCCGGTTCTTCCGCCGCGTACGTGAATGTTGCCATCAGCATCGGTGGTAAATCCTGCTTTGGTTGCAAGTACTTCCTGGAAATTTGCGACAGGCATATTATTAATTTCGTCGGAACTAATAATAGATAATTTTGAAGTAACATCTTTTTCGATAATTGGGCGCTCACCAATAATCACGGTCTCACCCATGTCGATTGTAGTTGGTTCGATGGTGAAATCTACTTTGGTGGTTAAGTCAACAATTACTTGAATGTTGGTAATCTTATAAGTTTTGTAACCTACCATTGAGGCGACTAAATTATATTTACCCGGTCTAACATTGATGATAAAGTATTTGCCGTTAACATCGCACATGGCGCCGAGTGTTGTCCCTTCAATAGAAATTGAACATCCGGGAAGAGCTTCACCGGTACTCTTGTCTCTTACAATTCCGGAAATTTTACCGGTTGTTCCTGCGAAAACATTTATAGAAACGGCAAGCAATAGAAAACCTAAACCGAAAAGAAAGATCGAAAAATTTTTACTGTATTTTCTCAAGGGGAATCCTCCCTTAAATACTAATTTGTAAATGTCGTGTTGTCAAAAAAAATCAAAGATCTGTTACTTGAAACAACTAACTAACAATTCGAATAACAGACCTTTGTATATTGAGTTAAGCCGTTATTTCATTAAGATCATTTTCATTGTGCTCTTATAATTTCCTGCACTCAGAGAATAGAGATAGACACCTGAAGGAACTGCGTTCCCGGAATTGTTTTTGCCATTCCATGTTGCGCTATGCTGTCCGGCAGATTGTTCTGTAGAAACTAAAGAAGCAACTTCTCTTCCCAATAAATCATAAACATTCAAAGAAACTAAACCGCTTGTAGGAAGGTTGTAATTTATTGTTGTGCTCGGATTGAAAGGATTCGGGTAATTTTGTTGTAAAATATATTCTACTGGAACCGGGGCATTATCTTCAACGGCAAGAGGA
>JALNWB010000205.1 GCA_023231105.1 Ignavibacteriaceae bacterium
AGCTTGCCGTAAGGTTATTTTTTCTTGTGCGTTGATGGTGAAAACGCCGGTCATAATAAAAGTCAAGATCAATATTTTGAAAAATTTCATCAGTGTATCTCTTTTTGTAGAATAATGTTTAAAGTTTTAATTCCTGAAACTGTCACGCTGTTTTAGAATTCCTAATTCGTAATTCTCAATTCCTAATTATTCAGCTATTCGTATCTCAAAGCATCAATCGGATTTAATGAAGCTGCTTTTCGAGCCGGATAAAAACCAAAAAATATTCCAATAGCTCCGGCAAAACCAAATGCGATCATAATTATCTGTGGTTTTATATATGCCGTTTGATCCGTATAATGATTGAGAATATAGACCATCAAAAAAGAAAATGCAACGCCGATCAACCCGCCGGTTAAACTTAACACCGTCGCTTCGGTTAAAAATTGAACTAAAATATCAGAAGCTCTCGCGCCAACGGATAATCTAATTCCAATTTCACGAGTTCGTTCGGTTACGGAAACCAACATGATATTCATAATCCCGATTCCCCCGACAACCAACGAAACGCCCGCAACAGAAGCTAACAGTATTGTTAAGATTCGTGATGTTGCCGTTGCCGCTTCGGAAAGATCAGATTGATCGCGGATGGTAAAATCATCGTCTTCGCCGGGATTTAACTTGTGTGATTCTCTCATAATACTTTTCAATTCAGCAATAGTAGCGGGAATTTTACTATTCGATAGCGCACTTACTTGAATTGAGTTGAGGTGTAAGTGATCTCCAGAAAGCCGGTCGCCAACAGTTTTTGAAGGCGCTAGAATAATATCATCCTGACTTGTTCCCACTGCAGATTGACCTTTCTCTTTCAGGACTCCAATCACCTTAAATGGAACGCTGCGAATTCTAATTTGTTGACCTATGGGGTCATCGTTCGGAAATAAATTTTTAACAATTTCTGCACCGAGAATGCATACTTTGGCTCTTGCCATTACATCACGTTCGGTAAAAAATTCACCGCTTTCTAATGGCCATTGTCTAATTTCAAGATAATCCGGTGAGACACCGTTAATTCGTGTAAACCAATTTCCAACTCCCCCGATTACTTGTCCACCGGAGCCGACAATTGGAGTAACTCCTTTTATTAGGGTTGCTTCGTTTTTAATTTTATCTACATCATCAAAAGTAAAACGGTTAAATGTGCCTGAACCTCTGTTAACGCCGCCGGTGTTGGAGGCGCCGGGAGTAATGATTATAAGGTTAGAGCCGAGAGAAGCGATTTGTTCTTCAACTTTTTTCTGCGCGCCGTCGCCAATAGCAACCATCACAATAACAGCAGCAACACCGATGATAATACCCAAAGCGGTGAGCAGACTTCTCATTCGCGATTTCATGATGCTTCTTGTTGCGACTTTCAAAATAATTTTAGCTTTCATTTTTAAACTTCTTTCTATTCTGTTATTTCAACTTCAGCTATAGCTCTTTTTAATTCTTCCTCAGCATTAAGACGATCTTTGATTGGAGCATCTCTAATAACTCTTCCATCGCGCATCTCGATAATTCTTTTTGCGAATGCCGCAAAATCTCTTTCGTGTGTTACCATAACAATGGTAATTCCTTCATCATTTAATTTTTGAAAAAGATTAAAAACTTCAACTGAAGTAACGCTGTCAAGATTTCCGGTTGGTTCATCAGCTAAGATCAATGCCGGTTCGTTTACTAATGCTCTTGCAAGCGCTACTCTTTGCTGCTGTCCGCCGGAAAGTTGACTGGGGATGTGATGCATTCTATCACCAAGTCCAACTTTCTTCAAAGCTTCTTCAGCTTGTTTCCTGTGATTTTTTACTTTTTCAAGTCTATCATACATCAGCGGCAGTTCAACATTCTCAAGAGCAGTTGTACGCGAAAGTAAATTGAATCCTTGAAACACAAAACCGATTTTTTGATTTCGGATATGAGCGTATTCATTTTGTGGAAGCCGGCTTGTGTTTATTCCATCAAGAAAATATTCACCGGAACTCGGCATGTCCAGACATCCCAACAAATTCATTAGGGTAGATTTGCCAGAACCTGAAGCTCCCATTATTGCAACGAATTCTCCTTTTTGGATTGAGATGTTTACAGACTTGAGAGCATGTACTTCAATCTCACCGACAATATATGTTTTAGTGAGATCGACCGTTTTAATTAAAATATTTTCCAATGTTTTATTTCCCTTGTTAAAATCCTCTTCCACCTGGTCCACGGCTCCCCATTTGAGGCTGTGGATTAAATGGATTTGAGCTCGTTGTTGTTACCGGGGTGTTACCCTCAATTATTCCCGAAATAATTTTCATTCCTTCTTTTAAATTTCGTCCTCGTGCTATTTCCGTGTTTTTTCCGTCTGTTAATCCTGCAAAAAGCATACTCATCTGCAGTTTATTGTTTTCATCGAAATACCAGACTCTGTTAATGCCTTTTCTCTTCCCATGATTATTGCCGCCTCCCATCATTCCACCGCCGGATTGTCTGCTGCCGCCTTGACTTTGCATCCTTTGTTTAACGCTATCGGGAAGATTTGCTAATTCTTTTTCTCTATTTTTGGTGAACTCCGCAGTCATTTCTTCTGTGGGTTGAAATCTTAAAGCAACATTTGGAATCAGCAAAACATTTTCTCTGAAATCGACATAGAAATCAACAGTTGCCGTCATTCCAGGTAAAAGAACTTTATCTTTATTTTCAGCATTAACCACTACAACATAATTCACAACATTAGAAACAACATTTGGGTTTAGTCTGATCTGCGTTACTTCTCCATCGAATTTTTTATCAGAAAAAGCTTGAACGGTGAACTGAACTTTTTGTCCCATTTTAATTTGTCCGATGTCGCTTTCATCAACATTTGTTAAAATGCGCATTGAGGAAAGGTCTTCAGCAATTGTAAAAATAGTAGGCGCAGATAAACTTGCCGCAACGGTTTGCCCCTGCTCAACACTCCGGTTAATAATTGTTCCTGAAATTGGAGAATAGAGATATGCATATCCTAAATTTAATTTTGCTCTTTCGAGGGCGGTTACAGCGGATTTTTGGGAAGCGAGTAAGACTTGCACATTTGTCTTTGATGCTATAAAGTCAACTTCGTTCATAAAATTCTTTTCGTACAGTTGTTTATTTCTTTCATGCACCGCGACAGCTTGATCATATTGGGCTTTAGCTCTGTCAAGACTCGATTGCGCGTCTCTAACCGATGCCGCTAAAACAACGGTATCAAGCACCGCCAGGAGTTGTCCGCGTCTTACTTGACTATTAAAATCAACCAGCAGACGATCAATTTTGCCGGAGACCTGGGTTCCAACATCAACGGTTTTTATCGCTTGAATAGTACCCGAACTGCTGATAATTACATTTAAATCTCCCCGAGTAATTTCAATAAAAGTAAATTTTGTTTCTTTTTCATTTCCTTGAAAAAAGAAAAAATATATTACTAACGCTAATCCAATTACAATTGGGGTGATGATGAATACCTTTTTCTTCATGATTTGTCTCTTTTACTATGTGAGGTTAAGATTTAAGAATATTTATTGCGGTCTGTTTCGTCGTTGCCCTTGCATCCGGTTTTTTCTTTCCTCAATTATTTTTTTGAATTCTACTTTCTGAGCCGGTTTAAGAATTTTAAGGATTTGATCGTTCGTCTCTTCCATATTTTTCATCATTGTTTCTCTCATGTTTTCCATATCGCCGGAATTTCTCATCTCATCTCTTTTTTTGTCTGATTTAACAAGAATCGCGTCAATCTTCTTCGTTTGATCGTCGGTAAGTTTTAGTCTTTCTTTTAGTTGTTGAACTCTTTCTTCATGTGTCATTCGCCCTTGAGCAGAAATGATTGAAGAACTGACGAATAGAATAAACGTGAAAAATAAAATAGCTTTGTACATTTTAATTCTCCTGAATTTTAAGTGCGTTTAAAATAGAATCTTTTTGTGAATTAATTTGACAAAGAAGGGGATGAAATGGTTTAAACTGAAACGATTTTAAGCTGCAATGATTTTCCTCAAACGTGGTTTACAAAAAACTCTCTACTCAATTCTTTTTTTGCTAAATTCCATGTGGGATTTTTTCACTATAAATAAGCTGAAACTACAAAATGACAGATTTCTCTAAATTTATTCAAGTGGCGGGAATTATTGATCTTGCCGAAGCCGAAATGCTGATCAATTGCGGCGTAAACTTTCTCGGCTTTCCTCTTCGTCTTCCGGTAAATAAAGTAGACTGCACGGAAGAAGAAGCCGCATCGATTATAGCGAAAACAAAAGATAGCGTAAAATCTGTTGCAATTACCTACCTAAATAATGCCGATGAAATTATTAAATTTTGTAGAGAATTAGATGTTGAGATCATCCAGCTCCATGGCGATATTTCCATCGATGAACTTAGAAAATTGAAAACCGTAGCGCCGGAATTGAGCATAATAAAAAGCCTAGTAATGAAACAAGGAAACTTTAATAATCTCGAAACCATAGTCACATCCACCCAAAATTATGTTGATGCATTTATAACTGATACCTACGATCCCGTTACCGGAGCGAGCGGTGCAACCGGAAAAACTCATGATTGGAAACTCAGCCGAAGACTTGTTGAGCTTTCAAGTAAACCAGTTATACTTGCCGGAGGAATAAATCATTTAAATGTTTACGAGGCGATGATGACCGTAAAACCAGCCGGAGTTGATACGCACACCGGTGTTGAAGGAATTGACGGACGAAAAGATTATGACAAAGTGAAGAAGTTTGTTGAAGAAGCAAAGAGAGCGTTTGAGACTTTGAATTCAATATAAATAATCGTTACTCAAAATTAAATCTCTAGAATCTTGAAGAATCGTTTTTAATAACGTGTTGCTCGTAATTGAATATCGAATAATGATCAAGGAATAGTGAATGACGAAGTTTTTATCCTTGGTAATTCTTCATCCCTTGTTCGATGTTCAGTATTTTTTTTCTTGTGTTGTGAAATTGTAAAGTGAAACTCACAATAGATTTTTTCATGTTAACTGCATTAATTTTAAAATTATTTTGGAGTCTCTATGCCGGAAAGAACCCTTCCTCTTCTCTTTGAAGAAAGTGTAAAAAGATATTCTAAAAATATGCTCATGTGGGAAAAAACTTCCGACAAGTATGAGGGAACAACATACGCGCAGATGCAGAAACTTGTTCATCATTTTGCCGCGGGTTTGCAAGCGATTGGATTGAACAAAGGTGATCGTTCTGCACTCATCTCCGAAGGACGGAATGATTGGGTAATCGTGGAACTTGGCGTTCTCTTTTGCGGCGCGATAAATGTCCCGATTTCCGTTAAAGTGGATGAGCCAAACGATCTTAAATTCCGTCTCGCGCATTCCGGATGTAAAATGGTGATCGTATCAAAAAATCACCGCGCAAAAATTCAAGCAATAAAAAATGACCTTCCCGAACTTGAAACCATAATTATATTAGATGAGTTAGACGATCTTGAAAAAGATGAAATATCAAAAAATGAAGTGATGAAAAGGGGAGCGGAATATTTAAAAACACATCATAAAGAGTTTGATGAAAGATGGAAATCAATTAAAGAAAAAGATTACGCAAACATTTGTTACACATCGGGAACAACCGCCGACCCTAAAGGTATAATTTTAACTCATCGCAATTATACTTCTAACGTTGAACAATCTACTGCGCTTCTTCCCATACCGGAGCGTTATGTTTCGCTGTTGATCCTTCCGTGGGATCATGCATTTGCGCATACTTGCGGGATCTACACGTTAATGAAAAACGGGGCGAGCATGGCGGCGATAAAAATTGGTAAAACTCCAATTGAAACGTTACGCAACGTTCCTATAAACATAAAAGAAATAAAACCTTCATTCTTATTAAGCGTTCCTTCACTCGCAAAAAATTTTAGAAAGAATATCGAAAATGGAATACACGATAAGGGAGAGAAGGTTGAAAAGCTTTTCATCTCAGCATTAAAATTAGCATACGATTATAACGGACTTGGTATTGACCGCGGCAAAGGTTTAAGAAAAATAAAACTTCCGCTTTATAAACTTTACGATAAATTGATCTTTAGCAAGATTAGAAAAGGCTTCGGCGGCAGACTCGAATTCTTTATCGGCGGCGGCGCGCTGCTCGATCTTGAATTGCAAAGATTTTTTTATGCCATTGGTATTCCTATGTTTCAAGGTTACGGGTTGACTGAAGCCGCGCCCGTTATTTCTGCAAATGTTCCCGCATGCCACAAACT
>JALNWB010000206.1 GCA_023231105.1 Ignavibacteriaceae bacterium
TAAAAATATAGTATTAAATTTGCAATTCAAAATTATTTTGAACGGGCGCGTAGCTCAGTGGTAGAGCAACACCCTTTTAAGGTGAAGGTCGGTGGTTCGAGCCCACCCGCGCTCACAAAAAAGCCTCAATATATTCCGTTTTGGGGCTTTTTTTTATTCTAAACTCTTTGAAACAAAACTTTAGAAAATTTATTCCTTCAATAAATTTCAGTTTGCACCAGTTAAATATTTTTTCAATATTTCATCCTTACCGTAAACATCGTCTCTAAAATTTACAATTCCTTCTTCACTAACCCACGCAGTAAAGTAATCAATAAAAAGAGTAATATTTTGATCGAGATTTACTTGTGTGGTTTTACCAAAGCTGAAATTTCTTCGTAATTCTGTACGTTTCAAACGAAACTCCGAGATTTTTGTTTTGTCGATTGCAGGCAAGCCAACTTCAATTCTAACATAATCCGGATCCCATTTTGAGTTGTTCTGCAAAACATAATCTGCAAGGAGTAATGGTTTTTCTACTCTTACACAACCGTGGCTTACAGCTCTGTTGGCGGCAGAAAAAGGCGCTCTTGTGGGAGTATCGTGCAAATAAATATCAAACTTGTTCGAAAACATAAATTTAATTCTCCCTAAAGCATTTCCGGCTCCTGGATCCTGTACAAAAAGATAAGGGATCCCGATCGGAGAAAATTTTCTCAGGTTTACTTCAGCCAAATCTATTTCTTTCCCTTTATAAATCACTTTAAATTTTTGTTTCCTCAGATATAAGGAATCCTGTGTAGATTTTCTGTAAATTTCTTCACGGATGATGCTGGCCGGAACTGTCCACGTAGGATTGAGAATTAAGTAAGTGATTTTTCCATACAATTGTGGCGTTTCCCAGTCATCCGGTTTATTGCGTAAGGTTTTTGTTTTTTCATATACTTTTAATCGGGCTTCGTAATTTGCCGGTCTTTTTCTGCCTGTGCAAACTTTGATCTTAAATTTTTCTTTTTTGTTTTCAATAATCCTAAGATGGAAATCAGGAATATTCACTAATATATACCGCGAACTGTCTGTATAACTTGTCCATCTGAATCTTTCCAAACTCAGTTTGATTTTTTCGACATACTCTTTTGGGGAAGTATTAAGTTTTTCTAAAGTAGCTTTGCCAAGCGCTCCGTCATCGGTTAAACCGTTTGCCCTTTGAAATTTAGCAATAGCTTTTATTATTAACGAATCGTACGTATCAAAAGCCTTTTGAACGATCTTGGAGGTATCAACAAAACCGAGCAAAGCTAATCTTTCTATAACCGGTTTTAATTGAATGGTTTTCTCATCAACTTTTAGTTTTTTATCTAACGGATAAATTCTTTTCCATTCAAGGTTTTTCAAGTTCTCGAAAGTATTCAATGCAGTCTGCAATTTTTTATAACGCTCGCTTTTGGGTTGAATTTCCTTTAAATACTGAAAAATATTTCTTTGATAGAGCGGTTTGAATATTTCTCTTTTAGTTGAATCAGCAACCGGCAAAAAATAACTGTCGGGAAATATTTTTTTAGGATTTACAACTCCGTAGCGTAAATGATAAGCGTATTTCAAAACAGCATCCGAAAGGAGTAATTCGATATTTGCTAGATGAATATACCTGACTGAATTGTCCGTAATTCCGCTATCTAAAAGTTTTTTATACTCGCTTTTTAGTAAATCATATTTGTAAATATTTGGTTCTATTCCATGCTCACTGGATTTAAGGATAACATTAAGCATCGAATCTATGAAATAATTATCATCAAAGCTTTTCATGAACATCGGTTGATAATTCCGGTTCGCGTAAAAATATTTTAGAGTGTCAAAGTATTCAAAATTTGAAGATGGAATTTGAAATAAAGAATCTCCAGCGTTAAATCTATTTTGCAGATGGTGTTGATATTCTTCAACAACAAATTTGTATTTAGTATCAAATCCAGCTTTATCTTGTTTCGACTTACAACCATAACCAAAGAGAATTAAAACAATAACAGGCAAAAAGTAAAATTTTCTACTCACATTTAAAAACATCTTCTTGTTAATCGACCAAAGCATGGAATAATTTTTCATAACTCTCTTTTTCTTATCAGAAGTCAAATTGTTTTAATTGAAAAGGTATTTAATTAACCGTTGTAATTAAAGAATAATTCCATACGGAGTTCCATATCAAAATTAATAAAATATTGTGACATATATTTTATTACCGCCGGGAGTTTTAAATTGAACTCGAAATTATTGAAAGTATTGAATTGAACACAAAAGAAGCGCTAAATAAATATTTCAATCACCCGGAGTTCCGCGGTGAACAGGAAAAGATAGTTAACAGACTTTTAACCGAACACGGGCATTGCCTTGTGTTAATGCCCACCGGCGGCGGTAAATCGATTTGTTACCAGTTACCGGCATTGTTATTTGAAGGCGGAACGATTGTTATCAGTCCCCTTATTGCGTTAATGCAGGATCAAGTGGATGCGCTAAAGAGAAAAAACATTCCAGCGGAGTTTATTAATTCAACCGTTTCTGCCGGACAGAGACAAGAAAGGTTACAAAGATTTGTTGAGGGAAAAGTAAAACTCCTTTATGTAACACCGGAGAGATTTAGAAAGCCGGAGTTTATCGGAGCCATACAAAAAGCCAGCGTTTCCATGCTTGCAGTTGATGAAGCGCATTGTATTTCGGAATGGGGACACGATTTCCGCCCTGATTATTCCCGCATCGCCGAGTTTAGAAATCTTTTAAATAATCCGCTTACCATTGCGCTTACCGCAACTGCAACCGCCGATGTTCAACATGATATTATTGCGAAACTCGGTTTGTTAAAAAATGAAATAAAGATTTTTCACGAGGGAATTGAGCGGCCAAATCTTCGCCTTGAAACGACCGATGTGTTTGATGAAAAAGAAACGTTGAACGCTATCTACAAAACACTTAATAAGTACAATGGAGCCGGAATCATTTATTTCGCTTTAATAAAAAAACTTGAATATTACTCACAGATACTTCGCGATAAAGATTACAAACACGGAATTTATCACGGCAAACTTGAAGCAAACGAAAGAAAAAGAACGCAAAGAAATTTTCTTTCCGGCAAACAGAATTTAATTCTCGCTACGAACGCTTTTGGAATGGGAATTGATAAACCGGACATCCGCTTTGTTATTCACGCTGAAGTTCCATCTTCTATTGAATCATATTATCAAGAGATCGGCAGAGCGGGTCGAGACGGGAGAGATTCTGTCTGCATGCTTCTTTATAACCAGGAAGATCTTTATACACAAATGGAATTTATAAAATGGGCAAATCCCGATGCGAATTATTATTTAGGGATGTATAATTTATTAAAATCAAATTTGGAAGCCACAAATTCGATGGGCACTGATTATCTGCGGGAACAAATGAGTTTCAAAAACAGAAGTGATTTCCGCGTGGAAACCGTGCTTGCAATGTTAGATCGTTACGGCGTTACGGAAGGAACCATCGAAAGTAAAAACCTAACTATTGTTGATGAATTGCCTCACGAACTTCATGATGAAACCTACTTAAAAGAAAAACTGCTGAACGATAATAAAAAACTTTTATCGATGGTGAACTATTTCAAATCGGAAACTTGCAGAAGAGTTTTTATTTCAGATTACTTCGGATTTCCCGGTGAACCGCCGTGCGGCAATTGCGATGTTTGCAATTGAATAGAAAAACTAATTGATAAATCTTTAACAATCCATTCTGTAAATGAATATCGAATCTTGAGCAAGCCTGCCCGACTCCGGCGGGGAATAATGAATGATGAAGTTTTGCCCTTCTAAAATCGTCACTCAGTGCTCGTTATTAATTATTCATTTTTTAGTTCTTTGCTTGATTGATCTGGGAACGGTTGTTTGGTCGATTCCGAAAGCTTTCGGAATCGACCAACGAAGAAGTGAGGAACTGTTTAAAATAAAACCCGCCTTAGGTGGTTGCTAAGGCGGAATGTTTTAAAGTAATAATCTATTTCCGTGGAGGGCTACAGAAATAGTGAGTGCAACATAATCGAATAAGGAAAAATTGTCAAGGGAAAAATGAATAGACAATTGAATCCTCATTTCTTTAACTCGATGCATGTCTTTTCCAAAATTTCATATGTAAAAAAAATCGCCCTTGAATTAAGTTTACAAATTCGATTATTCTAAAATCTTTTTAACTCTACCCACTTCCCCGGTTTCAAGTCTCACTTTAATTCCGTGAGGATGTTTGGAAGAATTGGTCAGAATATTTTTTACAATCCCTTCTGTAAGTTCGCCTGTTCGTTGATCTTCTTTAAGAACGATGGCAACATGCAATCCAACTTTTATATTTGATCTAACTCTTCCCGCCATTGCCTTTTTTCTTTTTGTTAAAACCTAAGCGTTTAAACCATGAAAGCTTTTCGCTCTTTGGAGTTCCTTCTGATGACGATGTAGTTTTACCTTGTCCCGGTTTTTGTTCATTTGAGTTACCGTGCGGATGAGCCGTGTTATGTTTTTTATTGTCATCGCGTTTGAAATGTGAATCACCCGATCTCTTCTGATATCGATCCGAAGCAGAAGGATCATTTCTCCATGCTTGAGATTTGTGCTTGGGAGCGCCGGTTTCGGCAGAATGAGTTTTACCACTCTGTTCCGTTTGTACCTTGGTGGAATGAGGTTGCTGTTCCATTTTGTTTTGTTGATCGGTCGACTTCTTTATAAACGGCTTCTGACTATTTTCATATCTTGGATAACCGTCTCCCCGTTTATGTTTGATAAAATGGGGAATCTCTGCTGTACTCTTTTCTTTATTTTTATCTTCAGGTGTTCCCGTCTGTCCGGTGGACCGGACATGTTTTTGTCTCTGATCGTTTTGATTTCTTCCTTGAGGTTTATTACCTGTAAACTTATTCCGCGCAGGTTGATTGGAGCGATTCCCCTGTTGTCTTCTCTCAACGGGACGTTCAATTTTCGTATCCGCAGATATTATTTGCGCAAAAGGATAACCGCTCATTTCGGGAATAGGAGAATTTAGAATTTTATTAATATCCTTCAAGTAAGCCCGCTCTTCAACATCGCAGAATGAAATAGCAATACCGCTTAATCCTGCGCGTCCCGTTCTGCCGATGCGGTGAATGTATGAATCGGGAATATTCGGGATGTCATAATTAACCACCATAGCAAGCTGCTCAATGTCCAATCCGCGTGCGGCGATGTCGGTTGCGACTAAGACTCTTATTTTCTTATCCTTAAAATTTTGCAGCGCGCGTTGTCTTGCGTTCTGCGCTTTATCGCTGTGAATGGCGCTGGAAATTATTCCGGCTTCTTTCAAAAATCTTGATAAATTATCGGCGCCATATTTTGTACGCGTGAATACAATTACCGAATCAGCGTTATTCTCCTTTAACAGATGGAGCAAAAGTCTCTTCTTATCTGGTTTGGATACAAAGTAAACGCCTTGTGTAATTGCATCTATCGTAGGAGATTCTGGTTCAATCTCAATAGTAACCGGTTCGTGTAAAAAGCTTGAAGCGAGTTTTGCTATTTCAGGCGCAAGCGTAGCGGAGAACAATAAATTTTGTCTCTTCTCCGGCAATACTTTAATTACTTTTTTAATATCGTGAATAAATCCCATATCCATCATCCGGTCGGCTTCATCTAATACGAATATTTTAACTTTGCTCAGATCTACCATTCTTTGATTGAGTAAATCTAACAAACGTCCCGGAGTGGCAACAAGAATATCAACTCCTTTTCTCAGTTTATCTGTTTGAGGTTTTTGCGGAACTCCACCGAAGACTACTGCGCTTGTTAATCCGGTGAAACGTCCGTAAGTGGAAAAACTTTCTTTTATCTGCAAAGCAAGTTCACGTGTTGGAGATAGAATGAGCGCTTGAATTGGAAAGCTTAACTGAGTATGATCTTTTTCTGCAGAAAGCATCTGGAGGATAGGAACTGCAAACGCTGCGGTTTTGCCGGTGCCGGTTTGAGCGGAACCAAGAATGTCGCGTCCCTCTAAAATTACCGGGATCGCTTGCTTTTGTATGGGTGTGGGAATTTCATAACCTTCAGCGGCTAACGCTTTTTTAATTGAGCTGATGATCTCTAATTTTTCAAATGACATCGGATAATAATCCTATAATTAGGTCATTA
>JALNWB010000207.1 GCA_023231105.1 Ignavibacteriaceae bacterium
GATTTAATTGCGGGACAGGCAACTTTTAATAAACTCTGCACCGTTTGCCATGGAACAAAAGGGGAAGGATTAGTTGGTCCTAATTTAACAGATGATTATTGGATCAACGGCGGAGGAATAAAAAATGTTTTCACAACAATTAAAAACGGTGTGCCTGATAAAGGAATGCTTAGTTGGAAAAGTCAATTAACGCCAGCGCAAATAGAAGAAGTCGGCAGTTTTGTTCTTTCTCTTCACGGAACAAATCCTCCAAATGCAAAACCGCCGCAAGGCAGTCTTTGGACTGATAAAACCGATTCAGTAAAAGTACAATAAATTAAATGGAACCTTTGAACGATTCATCATCATATAAGGATTCGGTTTCAACAATAAGCGAGCAAGGGAAAAGGATTTGGGTTTATCCCAAAAAACCTAAAGGTCGCTTTACTTCTGCGCGCACAGTAGTCGCAATTATTCTTATTCTAATACTTGTTGTTACTCCGTTCATAAAAGTTCATGACCACCCGGTGATGTTATTTAATTTACTTGCGCGGAAATTTATTTTTTTCGGTTTAGCTTTTGGTCCTTATGACTTCGCAATTTTAGTTGTCGGCTTTATTGCCTTTGCAATTTTCATTATTCTGTTTACAGCAATTTTTGGTAGAATTTTTTGCGGATGGATTTGTCCCCAAACTATTTTTATGGAAATAGTTTTTCGAAAAATTGAATATTGGATTGAAGGAGATTTCCGTAAACAAATTGCTCTGGATAAATCAGATTGGACATTTAGGAAATATCAAAAAAAAATCCTCAAGCATATCATATTTTTTTTCTTGTCGTTTCTTGTTGCTAATGTTCTTTTAGCGTGGGTTATTGGAGTTGAAGAACTCTATCAAATTATTACCGATCCACCTGCGCAGCATTTATCGGGCTTTATTGCCATCACTTTGTTCTCCGGATTATTTTATTTTATCTTTTCCAGATTTCGCGAACAAGCATGCACAGTGGTTTGTCCTTATGGAAGGCTGCAGGGTGTTCTTCTTGACAAAAATTCTTTAGTTGTTGCTTACGATAATGTCCGCGGCGAACCTCGCGGAAAAATAAAAAAGAAGGAAGAAAGAACGGCGGGGGACTGCATCGATTGTAAATTGTGCTTGGACGTTTGCCCAACTGGAATTGATATTCGCAACGGCATTCAATTGGAATGTGTTAATTGTACAGCGTGTATTGATGCGTGCGATGAGGTTATGGACAAAGTGAAAAAGCCGCGCGGATTAATTCGATATGATTCTTTGCAAGGAATAAAAGACAGAATTCGATTTAAAATTACTCCAAGGATCATCAGTTATTCGGTTATCCTGCTTTTGTTAATTTCTCTTTTCTCATATTTGCTGGCAACCCGCGATGATATTGAAGTAAATATTTTGCGCGCACCGGGGATGCTTTATCAAGATCAGCCGAATGAAAAGATAAGTAACCTTTATAATTTTAATATCGTTAATAAAACATTTGAACCAATTGCAGTTTCACTTAAAATAAAGAATATTGACGCTGAAATAAAACTACTTGGTGCTAACCTAAATTTAGACCCTTTAAAAGTTGAAGAAGGAAAGTTTATGATCGTTGCCGATAAAAAAGTTTTTTCAAAATTAAACACTCCGATTTTTATCGGCGTTTATCGGAACGGGAAAGAAATAACTTCCTTCAAAACATCATTTCTATCAAATATTATATTGAAGTAAAATGAAAATAAAATGGAATTGGGGAACCGGAATAGTCGTCTTTATCACTTTCTTTATTCTAACAAATGTTGTTGTGATCATTTTTGCTTTTGGTGAAAAAGTTGATCTGGTCACTCCAAACTATTATGAAAAAGAATTGAAATATCAAGATGAAATTGATGCGCAACAAAAAACTATGCAGCTTTCGGAAAACGTTAGCGTTGAATATCAACCGCAAGTTTTATCGCTACAACTGCCTAAAAAATTTTACGGAAAAGAAATTAACGGAAATATTTTGCTCTACCGTCCATCCGATTCGGCAAAAGACGTGAAAATTATTTTACAACCGGATTCAACCGGCAAGCAAGTTGTTTCAACAAAACAACTAGTCAAAGGTTTGTGGAAAGTCCAAATTAAATGGTCTTTCGAAAATGTTTCTTACTCTGACGAAAAAAGTATTTTTATCAATTGAGATGATTTTTTCAGGATTCATCATAGGATTATTAGGAAGCTTGCATTGCATTGGCATGTGCGGACCTATTGCTCTGGCTCTTCCTATCGTTGGCAATTCAAAAGTAAATTTAATAATAAGCAGGCTGCTTTATAATTTCGGAAGAATTATAACCTATGCCTTCTTTGGTTTTATTTTTGGTCTGATCGGAAACAGGATAAAACTTTTCGGTTTGCAGCAAACCGTTTCAATTATTTTGGGGACCATCATTATTCTACGGCTGCTTATCCCAAAGAAATATTCACTCTTTCAAATTAAGTTTTTGCAAACTTCACTTACAAAATTGAAACAAGAATTTTCAAGAATGTTCGGAAAAAATTCTTTGAAAAGCCTTTTTGCCATTGGGCTTCTCAATGGATTTCTCCCATGCGGCTTTGTATATGTAGGAATTGCCGGAACAATTGCCACCGGTGGCGCTTTTGAAGGCGCTGCATTTATGGCATTGTTCGGTTTGGGAACTCTGCCTATCATGTTTGCAGCTTCACTTTTCTCTTCAGCTCTTTCGCTTAAAGCCCGGCTGAATTTCAGAAAAGCGATTCCGGTTTTTTCATTTCTTATCGGAGTTCTGTTTATTCTCCGCGGATTGAATTTAGGAATTCCGTACATCAGTCCGAAAATGGCTTCATTTCAAACATCAACAGAAAGTGATTGTTGTGCACCTGCGGATAAGTAAAAATTTCTGCTCTAAAGGAAAACAAATATTATTGTTAAGTTTGACACAAATAAATTATTGAGAAGATTTTTAAGGATAATATGGCTCAGAAAAAAATTTTATGGGTAGATGACGAAATTGACCTCCTCCGGTCTCATATAATTTTCTTAACGGAAAAAGGATATGATGTTTCGACGAACACGAACGGGGAAGATGCTTTAGTTACATTAAAAGAAAAAGAAGTTGATCTTATTTTTCTTGATGAAATGATGCCCGGTATGGGCGGTTTACAACTTCTTGGAAAAATAAAAGAATTGTATCCGAATATTCCGGTTGTGATGGTTACGAAAAGTGAAGCGGAATCTTTAATGGATGAAGCTATCGGAGGAAAGATAAAAGATTATTTAACCAAACCGGTAAATCCAAGCCAAGTTCTTCTTGTCTGCAAAAAAATATTAGAAGGGGAGAGGATTTCTACTGAGGTTGCAACCAAAGATTACTTGCAAGATTTCAACCAAATTTCCATTCTCCTTCAGAATCAACTTTCTTATTCCGAGTGGATTGAATTGTACTTAAAGTTAGTCCATTGGGATTTAGAACTTTCATCCCACAAAGAAAACAGTTTATTGCAGACACTTGCGGATCAAAAAAAAGAAGCCAACAAAGAGTTTTCCAAATATGTGGAGCGAAATTATAAAACATGGATAAATTCACAATCGAAAGAAGATCGTCCGAAGTTGACGGTGGAAATTGTGAAAGATTATGTTTTCCCTTTGATAAATGATGCAAAGGGTCCGGTCTTCTTTTTTGTTCTTGACTGCCTCAGGTTAGATCAATGGCTGACAATGGAAAATCATTTAGTAGATTATTTTAAAATTTCAAAAGAATATTATTACTCCATTCTTCCTACCGCAACGTCTTATGCAAGAAATGCTCTCTTCGCCGGACTTTATCCTGCCGATATTGAAAAAAATTATCCCGATTTATGGACCGGCAACGATGACGATGAACGCAGCATGAACAAATATGAAAAAGAATTGCTGCAACTACAAATAAACCGGAACAAAGTAAGATTGCAAACCGATTTAAAATACTTGAAAATTATCGATCCCGAAGTTGGAAGAAACTTTGAACAAAATATTTTATCGTACCAGAACAGTCATTTCACCGCGGTAGTTGTAAACTTTTTAGATATGGTTGCGCACGGAAGATCTGATTCCGATTTACTGAAAGAAATTGCTCCGGACGAAGCCGCTTACCGTTCTTTAACAAACAGTTGGTTTACTCATTCAACATTGCTTTCAACTTTTCGTTCAATTTCTAAAATGAAGAATGCGAAAATTATAATTACAACCGATCACGGAAGCATCCGTTCATTGCGGGGCGCTAAAGTGCTCGGCGACCGCGAGACGTCCACAAATCTTCGCTTTAAATATGGAAGAAATTTGAAAGTAGATGATAAACACGCAATCTATGTGAGAGATCCGCTCGATTATAAGTTACCCCGCCGAGGTGTTTCAATCAGTTATATCATCGCAAAAGAAGATTACTATTTTGTTTACCCAACTGATTACCATAAATATTTAAGCCATTACAAAGATACTTTTCAGCATGGCGGAGTTTCTTTGGAAGAAATGATCCTTCCGATAATCACGCTCGAAACGAAGTAATGCAATTTCCGTTCGTTCAAAATATTTATTCTGAAGAAGAAACAATAAATCTTGCAAAAGTATTTTCATTACTTTTGCAAAAAGGAGATTGCGTTTCTCTCATCGGAAATTTGGGAACTGGAAAAACATTTTTTGTTAAAAATTTGTGCAAAGAGTTTTTAATTGATGATGCAAATAGTCCAACGTTCGCGCTGTTAAATGTTTATTTGGGGAAGGAAAAGTTTTTTCATTTTGATTTTTATCGCGTCAGATCAGAACAAGAGTTACTCGATATCGGATTGTACGATTACTTAAACGATGAAGAAGCCGTCTCAATAATTGAATGGGCTGATTTGTTCCCCGCAGTGCTTCCGAAAAAACGGTATGAAATTACGATTACCCTAAATGATGATTTTTCTCGTACCTTTACGATAAGAAAATTATGATTGAAGAAAAACCTATATTGGCAATTGAAACAAGCGGTGAGCAATGCAGTGTCTGCGTTTTATGGAACAACGAAAAGTACGTCGAAACAACTTCGCGGATAAAATTCAGCCATTCCAAAATGATTTTTTCAATAGTTGAAAATACGCTTTCAATTGCGGAAGTCTCATTAAATGATGTTCATTCGATTGCAGTTTCAATTGGTCCCGGTTCATTTACCGGTTTGCGGATTGGATTAGCAGCCGCAAAAGGAATGGCGCTTGGCGCGTCCTTGTCGATAATCCCGGTTCCGACATTTGAAGCAATTGCACTTGAAGCATTAAGTTGCACAAAAAACGGTGAAAAGTTTTTTATTGCTAATAAAGTTAATAAAGAAGAAATCTATTTTGCCGGTTTTATTAATATGGGAAATATCTATAAATTTGCGTACGAATTGGGCATCGTTTCGCGGATCGAGTTTGAACATAATTTCCGTGATGAACTAATATTTGGAAATGCCGGAAATCAACAACTTAGTTTTCCTTCAGCCAGATCAATAGCATTATGGAGTTTGTTGTTTGGCAAAAAATATGAACAGACCAATTTTGATTTATTGGAACCACTTTATATAAAAGATTTTTTAGTGAAAGGTGCGAATGTAAAATGAAAAAGAATTTATTAATTGCTTTATTTCTTATCCCGGTTAGTTTTCTTACCGCTCAATTATCCGGACCCCGAATACAAGCAAATATTTCTCAATACAATTTTGGCGAAATAACAGAAGGCACTGTTGTAAAATTTTCTTTTCAAGTTAAGAATATTGGCGATCAAGTCCTTCATATTACTAATATTATGACAAGTTGCGGTTGCACTGCGGCAGCAATGCAAAATGATGAAATCCAACCCGGTAAAGAAACCCAAATCAATATTGAATTTAATTCCCAAGGGAAATCGGGTATTCAACATAAAGTTGTTTCGGTTGCTTCAAATGATGCGTCAAATCCAAGTATGAAATTAGAGATGACCGGGAAAGTGTTATCGAAAGATAGTAACAAAGAGGAATCAAAAGTTGTCGGACCAAAAATACAATTTGAAAATGCTGTGCATGATTTTGGAAAGATTAAGGAAGGGAGTGTAGTTGAATACACATTTAAATTTAAAAATATCGGTTCGGAATTGTTGGAAGTTAGTAATGTA
>JALNWB010000208.1 GCA_023231105.1 Ignavibacteriaceae bacterium
AAAAAGATAAAAATCCGGCTGTAACTCCCATACCCATATTTGAAATATCGTGAACTGCGGAATAATATCTGTTCACAACTTGCGGATCAGGGAAGAGTAATAATGCTTTATGCGAGCTGTAAATGCCTGTAGGTGAGCCCCAAACATTTCCGGTAATTACGGAATTAATTTTTTTGTCGCTCGCTCCGTTTTCATCTCCGGTTGTGTAAAGAGCTTCAATCGATATTTTGTCATTTGTGGTCTGTCCATATTTATATGCTACCGAAGCGTTTGCGGCAACGCCGAAAATATCGGCATATTTTTTTGCTGTTGAATTGTCGCTAATTGTATCTACTGTTCCAAGGTTTGCAATTACATACGCATCCGCCCACCATCTTTCGGCAAGAAATTCACGGTTGTAAGCTGCGTGCGTTCCGAGCCACAAAATATTCGCTTCATATTTTTGAGATGGAAAACTAAGCCGTACAGCGCCGTTATATTGCGCAAGCCCGCTGTTTAAGCCTTGCCCAAGCACAGAAATTCCGCCGGAGTTTTTACCTCTGTCCCAAACAAACCAAGAATCGGCACCAACTTCAATCAAAGGATGAACGCGGGATTCGATATCAAACATCCATAACGCAACATCATCATTTTCTTGAATGATATTTTCATACAATTGAAAATAACCAAAGCGCGCTTGTGTGGTTTCATTTAAATTTCCGAAAACACTAATGCCCACAGCTTGCGTTCCCCAAAACGAAAGTTTGTAGGAACTGTTTTGATATGTGCTTACAGCGGTTTGGTTGGGATCGCGAACGTTATCAAACATTCTCTGCAAACCAATGACAACATTCCAATCTGCATTTTTCGGCTTTATATCGATGTTTGCAAGAAGTGTTTGCAAGTTTACTTGTCCCGCATTAATTCCGCCGCCATTGTTTCCGCCAACGCCATAAGCGGCATCGCCCCACGTCATATCAATTTTAAATAAACTCCTAAACGTTGCTACTCCATCAAGAATTTGCGGAGTATAAATAAACATCGGAACAAAACGCTGTTCAAAATAGGAAGATGTTTTAACGGAAGTGTTGGTAGTATTTGGCCCAAACAACCGTCCGATAATTTGCCCGCGCAGCAATTCATTTGTCGGTGCAATATTAGAAGCGGTTCCGCGGCTGAACCAATATCCGATAAATTTAAATTCCGGCGTTTTTGCATCTGGAATTTTTTTTACTAGCGCATCTTGTCCGTTACTATTTGGAACCACAAAGAAAATGCACACTAAAAAGAGAAGCAGTTTGAATTTCATTTTTTCTGTCTCCTAAAAAATCTTAATCATAATCCCAATCTTAATCCACCGAGGGGATGATTAAGAGAAAGATTATGATCAAGAAGAAAAATTACTTATTATTTAACGTACTTTTGGATATACCAATTATATTTAACACCTCCAATTGTCGTACTTCCCAGTCCACCAGCAGCGGTAGGAGCAGAAACACCTGCTAATGCCGGTGAAGTTTGAATAACTTCATAAGACATATTTGTACCGCTAATAACATAAATACCTGTTGCTGTTACAGTTGATGGGGTTGCCTGGTTAGCAACGATAGAGTAAACTTTTGCGCCTTTTGTAAATGAAGTTGACAAAGTATCGTTGTAAGTTGATTCAGTATAAGTGTAGGTTCCGGTAAATGTTGTGGTTACATTAGAGCTGTCTGTTTGAACAACCGTATAAGATTGGTTGTCGTTAAACGTGGCAACTATTTTCTTCACTTTGAACGGAGCAAATTTTAATCCCAGGGCAACATTAGCACCATCAGAAACCCATGTACCAACAAGATTAGTTAAGATTTTAAAATCAGTTGAAGCAGTAACGCTCGATTTTGTTACTTTAATTTTAATATTCCCTTCAACTACAAGAGCAGGCACTTTTGTTTTAATTTGGGTACCACCGATGATTGTATCTATCGTCGCAGTAACTGTACCAAATTCAACCTTTAGAGCAGTCTTATCTGTTCCAAAATTTGTCCCGGTTATTGTTACAACAGTACCTTCATTCCCTTGAATAGGCGCTACACTTGAAACGCTAACGTCTGAAGCTGGTGGTGTAACAACCGTTTCATCATCTTTTTTACAAGATGTGAAAAGAACAGAGAAAGAAAAGAACAAAAGCAAGAGAGACTTTTTCATACGAACTCCTTTTATTGATGTTATTGTATTTTTGTTTGTTGATAAATTTTCAACAATTTCTTTTTGTCAATTTTCCCGGCATCCGTTTTCGGAAGAGTGTCGAGAAATTGAACATATTTTGGAATTTTATACTTTGCCAAATTTCCTTTGCAAAAATCAAGTGCAGCATTTTCATCCAGAGAGTTTTTACTATTTAAAACGATAAATGCTTTGCCAACCTCGCCCCATTTTTCATCGGGAATGCCAATCACAGCAACTTCTTTAATAAGATTGTTTGTGTAAAGAAATTTTTCTATTTCCGCGGGATAGACATTTTCTCCACCGCTGATGTACATGTTTTTTTTACGGTCAACGACAAAATAATATCCGTCGTCATCACGTTTTACTAAATCACCGGTATGGAAAAAACCGTCTGTTATAGATTCCAATGTTTCTTTTTCTTTTCTCCAATAACCGGGAGTAACAACGGGAGATTTCATCCATAATTCTCCAACTTCATTATTGACGCATTCAATTCCGTTTTCAGTTACAATTTTCGGTTCAACATAAAAATTCGGAAAACCGATTGAACCTTTTTTTCTGATTGCATCGTCTTGATGAAGCGAAAAACAATTTGGACCAACTTCGGTTAAACCGTAACCCTGCCGGATGTAAACTCCTTTTTGATGCCAGATATTTATTAAAGGAATCGGCATTGGAGCGCCGCCAACAATTGCATATCGAACAGAAGAGAGATCAACTTGCTTAAAATATTCCAGGTCGGACATCATTTGCAGCATCGTAGGAACACCGAACATAATTGTTGTCCGTTCTTTTTCCATCAGTTTCAAAATTAATTCCGCATCAAAATTTTGCAGTAGCGTATGAGAACCGCCGTGAAGCAAAAACGGAGTAAATAATACATTCCATCCGCCGGTATGAAAGAACGGTGCGTAACTCTGCGTGTGGTCTTGCGAGTTTAGATCAAGCCGCAAGCCTGTGTTGATAGCGTTCCAGAAAAGCATTTGATGATTTATCATCACACCTTTTGATAGTCCGGTTGTACCGGCGGTGTAAAGGATCATCGCTAAATCGTCATTGATAAAAATTCTTGCTGGAGAAAAATCTTTTTCAGTTACTTCATCAATTAAAAATGGAGTTATGGTTTCAATCTTTTTTTGAACGGGAATATTTTTCAGTGTTTGTAATTTTTTGATCTGTTCGGAATATTCCTCTTCATAAAAAAAGATTTTCGGCTCCGCATCTTTTATTAATGTGTCAAGCTCGCGCGGAGTTAAACGAAAATTTAGCGGAACTAAAATTGCTCCACATTTAATACATGCTAAAAATAGTAGAACATATTCGGCGCGATTCTTTGAATAGACAGCGATTCTTTCACCTTCTTTGACTCCAACTTCTTTAGTAAGATAATTCGCCAACGCATTTGTTCGTTGGTTAAACTGAAGAAACGTCCATTCCAAACTTCCGTTGTATTCACGCAGAAAGAATTTGTTTGGCGTGTAATACGCCCATTTAGCAAGCCAATCCGTTTGCATCATATTTTTTGCTCCAGGCTTTTACTTGCTTTATAAAGTATTATGCCGGCTGTAAGCGCAGCAAGCGGAGCCAACAATAATGTTACTCTCATTATTTCAGGATTAGCTGAAACTTTCAAAACATCATTTATTTTTCCGAAAATTGGCGGAGCGATTCCATATCCGATTACATTAACAGTAAAGAAATATAAACCAACAGCCAAACCACGCAAATATGGACCGGCAATGTCATTTACATCTGCCGCAGCGGGACCAAGCCATGATAATGTTAATGCAAGAAGAATGGTGATACAAATTATTTGTAAGGAAAGTATTGATGTATTTAATAAGATCAACCAAACGGGAATACATAAAAATGCGATCATGCTTGTAAACTGTAGTCGTCCGCCTATTCGTTTTGCTTTGAATTTATCAGCAAACCATCCTCCAAGAATTGTTCCCGGAAGCCCGCCGATCAATGTTCCGATACCGATCAACAAACCGATTTCGGATATTGCCATTTTCTGTGTTCTTACTAAAAATGTCGGTATCCAAATTGAAACGCTGTTGGCAGATACTGCAAAAAAAGCATACCCGACTAAAATGTAGCGAAGCGGAACGTTTTGAAAAAGAAGTTTCCAATTTTTTTTCAGGTGTTCTTTCGGTGCATCACTAATTCCTCTTTGAGGTTCTTTTAAAAACAAAATCAAAATGACAAAGATTAATCCCGGAAAACCTAAAAAGTAAAATGCGTACCGCCAGCTAAGCGCATCACTGATCCAACCACCAAAGAAAAAAGCAACGCCGGTTCCAATTGCAATTCCTGAAGAAAAAACAGCTTGAACAGTAGCTCTCATCTTCGAAGGGAAATAATCACTAAGCAATGATAACGCAGCTGGACCCAATGAAGCTTCGCCAATTCCGACCATCATTCTACAAATAAAAATTGTCCAAAAACCTGTTGCAAAACCAGTTAAGCCGGAAAAAATACTCCATACGGCTAAACCAAATGCTATCAACTTTTTTCTCGAAACTTTGTCCGCCATTCTTCCAAACGGAATTCCGAGTGCGGTATAGAAAATTACGAAAGACGTTGCCCCAAGCAATGCCAGTTCAAGATCGCTAAACTGTAATTCTTTTTTTATCGGTGTAAATAAAATGTAAATCAAAACACGGTCAACAAAATTCATTACATAAATTAAAGTTAAAAGAGTCAAAGCATACCACGCGTACGTTGGTATGGAAAATTTTGTTTCGCTGTTGCTTTGAGCCGTCATAATTTTATTTCTCAATATTTATAAATTGCATTTGCAAATGCTAGTCCGCCGCCCGAACCCATAAAACAAAGTAAATCTCCCTTTCGCACTTTCCCCTTTTTTACTGCGTCATCAAACGCCATTGGAATACAGGCGGAACCGGTATAGCCATATTTATGCATGATCGTGTGTGCTTTCGCCTTTTCAACTCCAAGATTGTCTAGGGTTTCCCAAATGGTGTTAATGTTAATTTGAGTAAAGAAATAGTGATCTATTTGCGAAGGAAGGATATTAATTTCTTCGCACGATTCTTTAATCATTCTTGTCCAGGTTTTAGGATTAATTTCTTTCGGAAATTTTTTCACAAATTTTAGTAAATGGTCTTTGTTCTCGACGACTTCATGTGTTACCGGCATATGCGTTCCACCGGCATAAATTCCCATCCAATCACTGTACTGTCCATCGGTAAAAAGTGAGCCCGTCAAGAATCCCCTTTCGGAATTTATTTCTGATTTTAAAACTACTGCACCAGCACCATCGGCAAAAAGTGTGACGGTTTTTTTGTCTGTTAAGTCCAAATATTTACTCATCGCATAAGCGCCGATGACCAAAACGTAATTATATTTTTCATCGGCTTTAATAAACTTTCCTGCTGTATCCAACGCAGTTACAAAGCCTGCGCAAGCTGTGTTGATATCAAATGTTCCTGCTTTTTTTGCTCCGATTCTATACTGAACAACTGACGCTGTAGAGGGAGAAATGTATTCAGGTGTATCGGTTGCAACAATTAAAAGATCAAGTTGTTCTGCGGAAATTTGTGCAGACTCTAAGGCTTTCAAAGCTGCATTAACGGCTAAATCAGCCGTTGATTGATTTTTTGCACACCATCTTCTTTCGCGAATTGTTAGATTTTCTCTTAGCCAAGTGTCAACATCTTCTCCCAATAGTTCATTAAAAAAAGAATTCGGAATTATTCTTTCCGGCACGTAAGAACCCGAACCGACAATTAAGGAATTTCTCATAATTTTTTCCAAACTGAATTAGACGATTAGTCCGCCATCCACACTTAAAGTAATTCCGTTTATAAAATTTGCTTCTTCACTTGATAAGAAAAGATAA
>JALNWB010000209.1 GCA_023231105.1 Ignavibacteriaceae bacterium
AAGAAAGAGATAATCATCGCTTTGGATTTTATCTTTTCCATGAACTCCCATTTTGCAATTGCGAAAGCTTTTTTCATTTCTAATTCCTCCCGCCGGCGACAGATTGTGATTCCAAATTCTTTATCGCGTCTATAAAAATTTTATTTAAAGTCGGTTCAATAATAGAAAAATGTTTGACCTCAATTTTGTCAACGATAGACCGCAGGAACAATGATGGATTAATAGAATCGTGTAACTGCACTTCAGCATAGTTTTGATACATATCAACATGCGCTACGTCTTTGTTTTGATTTAAAAACGTTGCATCTCCTTGATATTCAATTTTAATTGACTGAGTTCCATATTGCCGTTTAATTTCGCTCAAATTACCGCTGCAAACTTCTTTCCCTTTGTTGATAAGGAAAATGTCGTTACACAACTTTTCAGCAAGATCCATTTGATGTGTGGAAAGCACAATTATCTTACCGGCATTAGCTAAAGATAAAATTGTTTCTTTTATTAATTGTTGGTTAATCGGATCGAAACCGGTAAAAGGCTCATCAAGTATTAAGATTTTTGGATCGTGAATTACCGAAGTGATAAACTGAATTTTCTGCTGATTTCCCTTCGAGAGTTCTTCAATTTTTTTGTTTTTAGATTCTAAAATATCAAGCTTTGTCAACCACTCAGTTGCAAGCTGCACTGCTTTATGTGAAGAAACATTTTTTAATGAAGCCAAATAAACTATTACATCCAGAACAGTACTTTTTTTATAGAGTCCGCGTTCTTCAGGTAAATAACCGGTTACATTTTGAATTGACCTGTCCATCGGTTTCCCGTCAAAAAGAACTTCTCCTGTGGTCGGTTTGATAATGTTAAGAATTATTCTGATTGTCGTAGTTTTTCCGGCTCCGTTTGGTCCTATTAACCCGAATATTCTTCCGGGTTGAAGCGAAAAAGAAATGTTATCTATAGCGACAGTATTTGTGTACTCTTTGCGAAGGTTTTTTACTGTGAGCATATTCTTTCTTAAAAATTTAGTTAAGTTATTTCAAATATATGAACTTTGTTTTGTTTGTCAAATTTTAACATAAAAAAACCGGCGGAATTAACCGTCGGTCTAAATTTTCTAACTCTTCGTGCGTCAGACAATATATGTATAAAAAGAGGGAACTTTAATTTTCTAAATAGGATTGTCTCTTCTCTTTAGCTGCTGCGTAAAACTGAAAACAGAATTTTCTTACCGATTCGCTATCATCAAAATAAATGTTTTGTTTTACAGCATAGAGACTTTTCCCGGTTCCGATTTTTGTTAACGCAAGTGCAGCAACAATACGCAATCCATCGTTTTGATGATTGTTAAGTATTTTCATTAACGGAATAACGCCGGATTCACATTTGTATTCACCCAGATAATATGCCGCATCTAACATTACTCCTTCATTACCGCTGTCAAGCGCTTTAATAAGATTCTTTTCGATCACTGCTTTTTTTGCTGCAGCGGCTGATGGAAGTTTGGGACTATAAGAAAATCCATTGAACGAAAGAAGAAAAACTAAAAAGCTTGCAAGTAAAGTGGTTATACGATTCATCTCAATCTCCTTTATTTTTATTATTTCCGTACCAAAATTCGAGTAAAGAATTTTTTAAAAGAAGCGATTCTCCACAGTAGGAAAAATAAAATGATGCAGGGAACTATTTCTTTTTGAATGAAAAATTTCGGGTTAGTGATTTTGAAATTTGTTTGCATTTTTCACAACGTCAAACCAAAACTTTCATGATGAATCGTAATAAAATTCTCTCAGGTATTTTCAGCGGAAACAGTTCAATGGTGTGTTTGTAGTTGGTTGCTTAAGAGCTCACGTATCGTAAAAGATAAAAATGATTTCTTGATCTTGCTCATAATTATAATCATCATTAAGATTGGCTTTAGCCATTACAAACAGTTCGTTTTGTGCTAAAGCCGGGAAGTTTGGTATTCTATCTTTCCCACTAGTTAATTCGCTGCGGCGAATCGTGGTTATTCAAATAAATATTATGCGTAACGTGAGTTAGTAATACTTTTACGGTCGGAAGAAGCATCTTGACTCGAAAAAAAAATCGTTTCATGCGAATGAAGTTATTTTTCCTTAGTGGAAAAGTAAAACTGGTTACAGAATTTCTTTACGGATTCACTGTGGTCGAAAATACTACATTGTTTTACGGCAAATAAACTTTTAGCTGTACCGATTTTGGTTAATGAGAGAGCTGCCATGATGCGTAATCCTTCGCAGCAATCGCTATGCAGTAATTTCATCAACGGAATGACGGCTTTTTCACTTTTATACTCGCCAAGATAGTAAGCTGCGCTTTGCATAAGTCCTTCATTATCGCTTTCGAGGGCATTAATGAGATTGTTTTCAATGATTGCTTTTTTTGCTGAGACTGCTGCCGGAAGATTGGGACTGTAAGAAAATATTTCAGACGAGAGAAGAAGAACTAAAAAACATGCAGTCAAGATAGTTACACGATTCATCTTGATCTCCTTTATTTTATTTTTTCCGTACGAAAATTCGGATAAAGATTTGCTTAAAAGAAGTGATAATCCATAGTGGGAAAAATAAAATGATGCGGGGAGCAATTTCATTTTGAACGAAAGATAAGAACGGTTGCATTATTCTTTGAATTATCTCATCATCGTCTTTATATTTGATTTACCATTTACAGGAAATAAACAAAATGACTAACAAAATAATATTAGAAACTAATTTTAGCGGACTGCCTTCGCCAAAGCGCGGAAAAGTCCGCGATATTTATGAAGTTGACGACAAACTATTAATTGTTTCAACAGACCGCTTATCAGCTTTTGATGTAATTATGAATCAAGGAATTCCAGAAAAAGGAATTGTACTTAATACTATTTCATCTTTTTGGTTTAAGATGACGGAAGATATTATTCCGAATCATCTTATTTCAACAAATGTTGATGAATTCCCATCAATCTGCAAACCGCATAAAGAAAGTTTGCGTGGCAGATCAATGCTGGTAAAGAAGACTAAAGTTGTTCCGATTGAAGCGATCGTTCGTGGTTATTTATCAGGCTCAGGCTGGAACGAATATCTTAAAACCGGTGAAGTTTGCGGAATAAATCTACCAAAAGGGTTGGTCGAATCGGAAAAACTTCCCGAGCCGATCTTTACTCCCTCCACAAAAGCTGAACTTGGAACTCACGACGAAAATATATCGTTTGAAAAAGCAAAAGAGATTGCCGGTGCTGACGTTATAGAAAAAATGAAATCTGCGGTGATTCAAATATTTAATAAATGTTCCAAGTTCGCTCTTCAAAAAGGAATTATTATTGCCGACACAAAAATGGAATTCGGTTTGGATGAAGAAAATAATCTAATTTTGATTGATGAACTCTTAACGCCCGACTCATCTCGTTTTTGGCAGACTTCCACATATGAGAAAGGGAAGAGTCAAGAAAGTTTTGATAAACAATTTGTGCGCGATTTTCTTCTTTCAATTAAGTTTAACAAGCAGCCTCCAGCACCGGATCTGCCGGAAAATGTTATCCAGATGACAAGTGAAAAATATTTACAAGCCGTAAAAATCCTAACCGGAATTGAACTAAAGTGAAACCGACAAAAATTAAAACTTCACAAAATCAAAATTTAGAAATTACGTGGGAAGATAATTCTATTTCGGGAATTAGTTTTCAAACGCTTAGAAAATTTTGTCCGTGCGCCACGTGTGATGAGGAAAGAGAAAGACAAGGAGAAGCATATATTCCTTTGTTCATGCTGGATCAAGTAAGTTTGGATTCGATCGTTACGGTTGGGAATTATGGAATCACATTAAAATGGAAAGACGGACATAGCACCGGCATTTATGAATTCCCGTATTTAATCAATTTAACAGAAAAATGGTTGTAGCGGAAATTTATGATCTTACCAAATCAATTAACAGTATTACGAATTATTCTTTCGCCGATTTTTCTCTACCTCTTTCTTTCGGGGAATGAATTGCTGCAACAAATTTCGCTTGGAGTTTTTCTAGTTGCAGCCTTTACGGATTGGTACGACGGCTGGCTTGCAAGAAAATATAATTTTATTACAGCGTGGGGGAAATTTTGGGACCCGCTTGCCGATAAAATTTTAACCGCAACCGCTTTTGTAGGATTTGTTTATCTCGATGTGCTTCCGTTCTGGATGGTTCTTCTTATTCTTTTAAGAGATTTTATCATTACCGGATTTCGCGGTTACACAGATTATATTGGAGTTGATTTTCTCACAAGCTGGTATGGTAAAGTTAAAACCTTTTTCCAGATGACATTTATTTATTACCTGCTTGTAATCTATATTTTATCTCAGAATTCATTTTTAAGCAAACATTACGGAAACATTTTTGCAATACTTCTTAACCAAACTTTTATTTTTATTTTGATGATTATCGTTACCTTTATTACCGTCCATTCAGGTATTTTATATTTCACTGAAAATAAAATTGCGATGAAGAAATTATTAAAGAGAAAATGAAATTAACTTTTGTAGAAAAAGCTTTAGGCTCAACCTTATTTAGCGGGTATATTCCATTTGCATCGGGAACATTTTCCAGTTTAGTAGCCTTCGCATTTTATTGGATACCTGGTTTTGAAAAACCTTCTTTGTTGATTCCATTGATCGTACTCTTTTCAATAATTGGAATTTTGATTGGCTCCAGGTTTGAAAAAACATATGGAAAAGACCCATCTCAATGCACCATTGATGAAACGGTTGGAATGTGGATCAGTTTACTCTTTCTTCCGAAGCAGATCATAATTACTATTATTGCTTTTTTACTTTGGAGGCTCTTGGACATAATAAAACCGTTCCCCGCCCGGCAGTCTGAAAAACTTAGCGGCGGTGTGGGAATTGTAGCCGATGATATTATTTCAGCAGTTTATACAAGTATTATAATGAACCTTATTGTTATTAAGTTTTTTTAGGAAAGAAAATGAAAGCGCAAATTATTACAATCGGGGATGAATTATTAATGGGGCAAACTATAAATTCCAACGCATCGTTTATCGGTAAAAGTCTCACAGATTTACAAATTAATGTGCAAAGGCAAGTTGTAGTTGGAGATGACGAACAAGAGATACTATCGGAATTTGCTTCGGCTTGGAAAAATTACGACATTGTTCTTGTAACCGGCGGACTCGGTCCAACGCATGATGATATTACTTGCGAAGCGGTTGCTAAATTTTTTAATTCCGAACTTGAAAAAAATGATGAAGTGCTGAGTGATATTAAGGAAAGGTTTGCAAGATTAAACCGCATTATGGCTCCGGTAAATGAAACACAAGCGATGGTTCCTAAAATAGCTTCGATAATCAGAAATTATTACGGTACTGCTCCCGGATTATGGATAGAAAAAGAAAATAAAATGATGGCAGTCATGCCAGGCGTTCCATACGAAATGAAGAAAATGATGGCTAACTATGTCATCCCCAAATTATCTGAAAAAATTACCGGTGGAGATACCGTTACAAAACGATTAACGTTACTCACAACCGGCATTGCTGAATCAACCTTGTTTGCAAAATTTGGTGATATAAAAGAATTTCTTCAAGGAGCTAAACTTGCATTCCTGCCAAGTCAATTTGGAGTAAAATTAAGATTAACCGTTATCGAAAAGGACGAAGAATCCGCATTCAATAAATTAAATGAACTTGAACAAAAAATCAGGTTGTTCGCAGGCAGATATATTTATGGAAAGGCTGAAGATGATTTAGCCGAAGTTGTCGGAAATCTTTTAAAAGAAAGAGGATTGACTATTGCCGTTGCTGAATCATGCACCGGCGGAAATATTTGTAGTCTGCTTACAAATTTTAGCGGAAGCAGTAAATTTCTTGAGCGCGGAGTTGTTGTTTACAGTAACGCGGCAAAAGTAGAATTACTAAATGTTAATGAAGATACTATTACT
>JALNWB010000210.1 GCA_023231105.1 Ignavibacteriaceae bacterium
ACTAACTTCATTTGTGTCAATTGATAAGCGGCAATTGGTTTAGAAAATTGTTTTCTACTTTTAGCATATTCTAAAGCTGAATCGTAACAGGCCATCATCGAACCGACAACTCCCCAAGCAATTCCGTACCTTGCCTGGTTTAAGCACATTAACGGCGATTTTAATCCTGCTCCCAAGGGTAAAAAATTTCTTTCGGGAATGAAAACATTATTAAATATTAATTCTGATGTTACGGAAGCACGCAAAGAATGTTTACCTGTCATTTCGGGAGCAGAAAACCCTTTAAATTCTTTTTCTACGAGAAATCCATTAACAATACCATTTAATTTAGCCCAAACAATTGCAATGTCTGCAATAGTTCCGTTGGTAATCCACATTTTAGCCCCGTTAAGAAGGTATCCACCATCCACTTTTTCGGCTTTAGTCACCATACCTCCGGGATTTGAGCCATAATCAGGTTCAGTTAATCCAAAACACCCGATTTTCTCCCCTTTTGCAAGTAAGGGGAGCCAATAATCTTTTTGTTCTTCACTTCCGAATGTGAAAATAGGATACATTACCAATGCACTTAGAACAGAAGCAAAACTTCTAACTCCACTGTCTCCCCTTTCTAATTCCTGCATAATTAAACCATAAGCTACATTATTCATTTCGGCACAGCCATATTTTGCAGGCAATGTGGGACCTAATAGTCCTAATTCTGCCATTTGAGGCACGAGATAAAGAGGAAATTTACCTTCCCTGTTATATTTTACAATTTGAGGAAGAACTTCATTATCAACAAAAGAACGTACGGTTTCTCTAACAAGCAGTTCATCTTCAAAAAGAAGATCATCTATATTAAAATAGTTAACGCCTGAAAACTTAGCCATATCTTTTTCGTTTTTATTATCAAAATTACAGAATAAGTCTTACTCGGCAAAATTAGCACAAGTAAAAATATTTCTATTTGCTTTATTGCCTGAAAAAAGTATTTTGCAAAGGTGAAAACAAAATCATTAAATCAGACAAAGCAATATTTTTTACTCGCAGCTTATTTATTTTTAGTAACTGCAGGTTCATTTCATTATCATATTTATTCACTTAAGAATAGAGGTAATACTTTTATTTCTATTCAGAATAAAAGTGAAGCACTTAATGATTTTTTAGATACCGCATCGGGGATTTGTTCACTTGACCATTTTTTCCAATCAATCAATTTTGTAGATCAATCTGCAGAAGGAAAAAACATTAAGCTCCCAGAAGTAGAGCAATTAATTGTAAAATCTTGTTTTTGTACCCCCAATAAAGTTTCTTATTACTATTATCCCTTAAGAGCTCCTCCCGTGATTTAGTTCTCTGATTTCTTTTTACAAAATCGTTAATTAAAATTAAGGAGCTACTTATGTTTAAGTACTTATTAGTATTTATTATCTATTCCATTTTTTCTTTTGGTTTTCCTCAGCCCACCTCTATTGTACAGGGCGTAATTCTTGATTCGCATAACAAAGAACCATTAATAGGAGTCAATGTTTTTCTTAAAGAATTAAAAATTGTCACCGAAACAAATGAGGATGGAGTTTTTCAGTTTCCTAATCTTGCCGAGGGAAGTTACACACTTGTTTCATCTCTCACAGGACATAAAGAAAATATCACAAAAATATTAGTCCCTCAAAAAGAAAAACTAATTATTGAGATGCACGAACAAGTTATTAATTTGAATGAGACTGTAGTTACTGGAAATCCATTTTCACTTGATCTAAAAGAACTATCACAAGCAACTATTTCACTTTCGCAGCTTGATTTACAGATTAAAAGAGATGCAACCTTAGCACAATCATTAGACTTTCAACCCGGTGTTTCAATGCGTTCGAACGGAACTGCAGCCTCCCGCCCTGTCATCCGTGGATTTAGCAACAACATGATCTTAATATTAGAAGATGGTTTGCGCATGGGAGATTTATCTTCTGCTTCCGATGACCATGGGATTTCCGATGATGGAAGCGAACCAGAAAAAATTGAAATTATTAGAGGACCCGCAAGTTTGCTCTATGGAAGTAATGCCATCGGAGGTGTTGTTAATGTTATTACCGATGCAATTCCGGCAACCATTCCGCAACAATTGACCGGACATTTCTTGACGGAGGGTTCCTCTGTTAATAACCAATATTTAACAAATCTTCATCTCAATTACGGCATTAATCTTTTTTCTTTTCATGGGAATTATTATAAAAGAAACGCCGGCGATTATAAAATTCCAACCGGCGAAAAAACATTTAATTCTTTTTTTGAAATCTTCGGAGGACAAACCGGAGTTTCATTTCATCCTAACTGGGGAATTATCGGAATTAGTTTTTCTTCATTCCATAATAAGTATGGACTGCCTGCACCACGCATAAGTACATCGGCTACTTTCATCGATATGAATAAAACTCAATTAAAATATATAACTGATATTAAAATCGATAACAGCTTTTTGTCAGAACTAAATTTCAAAGGAAGTTATCAAAATTATCATCATAATGAAATCGATAAATTCAGTGGTGTCATTGGTACTTCATTTAACCTTGAGTCAGCAAATTTTGATATTTCATCCAAACATGTTCCGATGTTATACTTTACTAACGGCATTATCGGATTGTCAGCATCATATCAAAAATATAAGGTACTCGGAAGTGAGGCGATAACACCAAATACTAAATCACTAACCGCAGCGTCCTATATTTTTGAACAAATGAAATTTAACAAATTGAATCTCTCCTTCGGTGTAAGGACCGAAATAAATACTCTAGATATTAGTCAAGCTGTTTTAACGGATTCTATTTTTACAAGTCAAAAAAAGAATTTTGCCACACTTTCCGGTTCTTTGGGTATGGTCTATTCCATTTCAGAAGAACAATCGATATTTTTCAATGTTGCTAAAGCATTTCGATCACCAAGCACCGATGAACTTGCTTCATATGGAATTCATAAAGCGGCAAATAGTTTTGACATTGGGAATAGAAATTTGTTAGTTGAGAATAATACCGGTGTGGACTTAGGTTTGCGATCATTTAATGAAGAATATTCCGCAGAAATAACCGGGTATATAAATTCTATTAATAATTATATCTCAAGAACTCCAATCGCAGTTTTTTATAATAACGAGACCAATGATGCTGCAAAAATCCCTATCGGTTTTAATGATTCTACCGGTTTCCGGGTAAAAAAATACCTTAATAAAGAAGCTATTTTTTTTGGTTTTGAAAGTAAGATAAACTTTAAATTAAAAGATAATCTTGCAACCACAATCATCACAGATTATGTGAGGGCTAAGAATAGTAAAACGAAAGAAAATCTACCTCAGATCCCACCATTTCGGTTTTCAGTGGAAACAAGATACACAGTTGATCAATTTTGGTTAGGATTTAACGCAAAAGCAGCTGCATCTCAAAAAAATATTTCAATAAATGAAACTCCTACTGCAGGCTATTTTCTCGTTGATTTTTATGGAGGCATGAAATTCTTTTCGGGCAGATTTGCTCATATTATCTCTTTGAAGATTGAAAATGCCCTTAACCGCGAATATAAAGATCATCTTTCCGCAATTAAGGAGTTTACTTCTATGCCCGGAAGAAATATTTCACTCAGTTATAAATTCCTGTTTTAAGTTTGAAGAAAATTCGTTAATTTTTGAACGATAAAATTTTCAATTTAACACGGAGAGGTGGGTGAGTGGCTGAAACCAGCGGTTTGCTAAACCGCCGTATGGGTAAAACTGTACCCCGGGTTCGAATCCCGGCCTCTCCGCATTGAAGAAATCCTTTGTTTTCGTTATGAAAATGAAGGATTTTTATTTTACAGTAAAATAGCAGAATCGAAATTTTGTATGAGTGCCACTTGAATTCACTTCTTTAAAAAAAATTCATTTTACTCAATCACCTTACGCAAAAATTCATCCCAATATTGTACGCAAGGTAAGTTATTAATTCTCTTCTAATGCTTTCACTTCAATATTACTTTGGCGTAATCTATCTGCTATGGTACGGGCTAATTGTTCAAAAAATTGCCCGCCGATTTCAGGATGCTGTTTTACCACTTCGGAAAATTTTTCTCTGGAAAGAACATAGAGATCAACATCTTCAGCAGCTACAGCGTTTGCAGAACGTGTCCCTTTATCAAGGAACGACATATCACCAAAAAAACCGCCGGTCGGGAATGTAACTAAATGATGGCTCTTTCCCTGAGATAACGGCAATACAATCTTTACCATTCCTTTTCTAATAAAATAAATTTCATCACTTTCTTCACCGATCTCGAATATCAACTCATTCGGTTTGTAAGATTGTAAAACCATACACTTAAGCAATGCATCTAACGCCAGGTCAGAGAGACCTTCAAAAAAGTTAAACTGTTGAACGGTAAGAGATTGACCGGGAGTATGCGTAACAACATTTTCTGATTTCAAGATGTCATCTTCAATCCATTCGAGAGCAGAGTCAAGATCATCAAAAAATTTAAGAATTTCAGTTTCTGTTAAGCCAAGGTCTTCAAGATAAGATTTAACATTCTGCCCGGTAGGCAAACTTAATGGAACCGAAGTAAAGACTAAGTGTCCCTTTTGATTTTTTACCCGCGCCTGGATTTGTTTGAGCATATTTACAGCAGTATAATCAATTGACTGTACCCTTTTCATATCAAGTAAAATATATTTGCACTTTTTTAGAAAAGGTTCTAACTCAGTAAATAATTGATCGGTAGTTCCAAAGAATAGTTGTCCTTGCAGTTCAACAACTATCGTCTCGTTCCCTTTCAATTGCAATATTTCCAGTTCGTTTTTGAATCGGATTTTTTTTGAAAATATCTGGTTACCGAAAACTTTTCTTCGAATTACCGATGATCTAATTTGCTCTCTGAGGAAAAGAAGAATCGCAAAAGCAATTCCTACACCGGAAGCAGCAATCAAACTCATACTAACGGCAGAAATAACAACCGCTACAATACAAAAGAAATCGAATCGTGTTGACTTATGTTTTAAAAGCGCAAAACTTTTTTTATCTACCATGCGAACAGCAACAACCATAAGGATTCCGGCTAACGCTGCGAAAGGAATCCATGCAACTAATTTTCCTAAAAGTAAAAGAACAAGAAGTGAAGAAATACCAACTACAACACCTGACATTTGTGTTTTAGCGCCGCTATTCAGATTAACCAAAGTTGCGCCCATAGTTCCTGCGCCCGGAATACCACCGGTAAGGGCGGTAACAATGTTCCCTATTCCCTGCCCTAATAATTCTTTATTTGAATTATGCCGCGAATATGTTAACGCATCTAAAACTACACATGTTTTTAAAGTATCAATTGAAAGAAGAACTGCCAGAGTTAAGGTTGGCACTATAACAAAACCAATTGCCGAAAAATCAATGGTAGGAAGCAGCTTGCCATTATTGACTAACATATTAATTATATCTGAAAAAGATGCTGAGATTGGTCCTATCACAAAAGAATTATTTTCGAGTACAGCTAATGCAGGATTCATTAATGACAATGCAAAATAGGAAAGTATTCCGGCGATCAAAGCAAGAATTGCTGCGGGAATCTTTTTAGTTAATTTTGGAGCAAAAAGCATTACAAGAATTGTTACAACTCCAACAAAAGTACTTTCCCAACGAAAAAGATATAATGACGAAAGAAAAGTTGAAACCGTAACTTTTACCGGGATTCCTAAAAACTTTGGCAGTTGACCAAAAAATATAAGAACTCCTACTCCGCTTAAATAACCGGCAACAACAGGATAAGGAATGTATTTGATAAATCTCCCTCCACCTAACTTTCCAATCAGTAACTGAACAACTCCTGA
>JALNWB010000211.1 GCA_023231105.1 Ignavibacteriaceae bacterium
TAACGAATATTCGTATTGGTTCGGCATATCAATAATATCTTTTAAAAATCCCATCGTTGTGTGTTTATACGTATGGGCATCGAAAGCGGTGTTGGCGATATTCTCTTCTAACTGCGCAAATGGTGAAGCGATATTCTTAGTGTATTCGCCTTTAACCGCACCGGCTTCAGTTTTAAAATCGTGAATTGGGTAATGTAAATTTTGGAAACGATCCGATTCAAGCTCAAACATTTTTTCCAACTTTTGTGCGTTGCCGGTCATGTGATAAATTGTTCTGTCAAGCGAAGTGTTTGCGTTAGCCGAAGCGCCTATAGCTTTTAGTTCTTCGTTGTATTTATCTTTATCATATTTTTCTGTTCCGCGAAACATCATGTGCTCGAAGAAATGGGCAAATCCGGTTACGCCTTCCTCTACTTCGTTACGTGAACCGACGCGTACAACGAGAAAGAATGAAACTATTTCGGGGCTGTCAAATTTTACAGTAACAACATTTAATCCATTTGCCATTTTATGTTGTTCAATTGGATAGGGAAACGGCTTGGTTGCCGCATTACCGCTTAAACCGATTGCAGAGAGAAAGAAAATCGGCAAAGCAAATGAAAAGAAAGTTCTCATATCGCTCCTTTGTTTGTGTTAAATTTTTCTTCTTCAAACATTCGAACGAATGAAGAAAGAGTTTTTCCTATTACTAAAAAATAGTGAATTCCTTTTGGTTATTAAGGGGCGTCTGTGGAATAATAAAACCGCTTATCAGATAAAAATGACCTTAACTATAATTTTTCATGCCAACAAGTAAAAAAATATGGACACTCTCTTGACAACGGCGATTTTGTTTTGTATGTTTGCTTTGTAAAACAAAGTACTTTATTAAACGAGGCTGAAATGGACGATAGAACTGCAATTGATGAACTTGTTTTTATTAGAAAGGTAATTGAGGATAGTAAAAGATCCGTTGTTGAAAACGGGAAAGGTTATATCCTTTGGGGAATTCTTGTCTTTTTAGGATTGATGTCGGTCTATTTGGGATATGTTTTTAAACTGCCAACAAATTCCCCGTGGGTGTGGGTTGTTCTTATTGGCTTTGGATGGATTTACACACTCGCTTCAGTTTTCAGTAAGAAACATGAAAAACATGTGAGAACTTTTGCTGCAAAAATATTAAACAGCGTCTGGATCAGTGCAGGCTTATCGATGACAATTATTGGGTTTATTGCAACATCTTCCGGAATGATCAACGGTTTGGCATTAAGTCCCCTGATGTCAACGGTACTTGGAGCTGCATATTTCATAAGCGGAACTGTTTACGACTCAAAATGGGTGAAGCTATTAGCTCTTGGCTGGTGGTGCGGTGGAATTGCGATGTTTTTTATAGCGAACATCGTTCAAATATTAATTATGGCTTTGATGATGTTGGCTCTTCAGGTAATTCCGGGATTTATTTTTTATCTTAGTTCAAAAAAAGAAATAAAATAACGCGATGAGTGAAAATAATTTTTTTAATGGAGTTTCTATGAATGAAAAAACAGCCCTTGAAGAACTTCAATTTATTAGACAAATAATTGAAGAAACAAAAAAAGCGGTAATCTATAACGGCAAAGATTATATTTTTTGGGGCGTTCTTATCATTCTCGGCATGATGTCCACGTATATATTTCATATGAGTGGAGTTCATTTTAATTATTTCTGGATTTGGGTTGTGCTCATCCCCATCGGCTGGATTTTTTCCATTTACAATCGGATAAAGTTAAAGGAGAAACATCCTTCTACATATTCCGGAAAGCTGATTGGCGCTGTTTGGGCTGCTGCCGGAATCGCTATGACAATTGTAGGATTTATCGGACCAATGATGGGAACAATTAAACCTATGGCGATAAGTCCTATTGCTTGCATAATAATGGGGAGCGCGTATTTTGTTTCGGGGAAAATTGTCGAGGTTAAATGGATTGGTAATTTATCCTTCGGGTGGTGGATCGGCGGAATTGTATTACTCTTTGTTACATCAATTCATTCGTTTTTAATCATGGCTTTGTTGATGCTTTTTTTCCAAACACTACCCGGAATAATTATTTATAGAAAATACAAACAAACTATGGCGATAAAAGCGTGAACGATTTTGATTATCAACAACTCGATGATGTAATCCATTCGAGAATTCGTCTTGCATTAATGGCATTGCTCATATCGGTGGAAGAAGCGGAATTTAATTTTCTAAAAGAAAAAGTTAACGCAACCGATGGGAACCTAAGCGTTCATCTGAAGAAACTTGAAGAGGCAAACTATATTTCAGTTAAAAAAGAATTTATCGACCGTAAACCCAAAACCGTTTACTCACTTACAAAAACCGGAATTAAAGCATTTGAATTGTATGTAGCTCAATTAGAAAAACTAATTAAAAAATAAAATTTTTTATCTATGGACTTTGAAAATCAAAGCACTTTATTTATTAACAACAATAGAAAAGGATCAAAAATGAAAAATTCAATTTCAACAAAACTGTTTGTGTTCTTCTTTCTGCTCGGTTCGCTTCTGCAAATTTCATTTGCGCTAACACCAAATGAACAAATGAAAGAAGGTATAACGCTCGCCCAAAAGGCTTACATTTCCTACGACAAAGAAACGTTTCAGAAAGCGCATGATATTTTCGGAAAAATTTATGCGGCTGATTCAACAAACCTCCCGGCTCTTTACAATTTAACTTACGTTGAATATCGATTTTTAGAAATGGGTTCCCGCGACAAAGCCTTATTTGATAAATATGTAAATCAGGCAGTTGAACACGCGGAAAAAATTTCTTCAGCAAAAGGTTTTGCATCAGAAGGAAAAACTTTGCTCGCTTCAATTTTAATGATGAAAATAACTTACAACTGGGCGGAAGCAATAACACTTTCACCGAGAATTAATGCACTGCTTGGCGAGGCTGAAGTCATTAACCCAAATAATCCAAGGGCATATCTCATTCATGGAATAATGAAGTTGAATACTCCGGCGGCTTTTGGTGGCAGTGTAAAAGAAGGACTTGAAAATTTCAGCAAGACCATTTCTCATTTTGAAAAAGAAGTAGAGAATTCATCGTTGCTGATTAATTGGGGACACTTGGATGCTTTAGCGTGGACGGGAATTGCCAACGAAAAATTGGAAATGTCCGACGCCGCAATCTTCGTTTATAAAAAAGCTCTATCGATTGAACCGGAATTTTCTTGGATTAAATACGTATTGCTTCCGAACTTGGAGAAAAATAAAAACGGAACGCAAAACACTTATTGAAATAAGTGAACAGATAAAAGGAAAACGATGAAAACAAAAATATTTATAAGCGTACTGCTGTTGCTCGGAAATATATTTTCTCAATCTAAAATAAAAATTGAAGGAAATGTTTTCAATGAAGATAAAAAACCATTACCGATGGTGATGGTTTTCTTATCGAACTCAGGCGATGGCGCGATGAGCGATGAACAAGGAAAATTTTCATTCTCAACAAAATTGAAAGACAAAATTATCCTTAATGCAAATCTCATCGGATATGAAAAATTCAACAAAGAATTGGATTTGCAAGATCAAATGAAAATCACAATCGATATCCAATTAAAAGAATCTGCGTTGAAGATGAAAGAATCGGTTGTGTCTGCAAGTTCATTTGGTTCCGAAAAAGGAAAGGGATTAGTCTTAAGCCGGATAGATGTTCTAACAACTCCCGGCGGTGCAGCGGATTTATTTCAGTCACTAAAAACAATGCCCGGCATAACACAAGTTTCTGAAAGCGCTGAACTTTACGTCCGCGGTGGCGATCCCATTGAAACAATAACCATGATCGATCAAGCGTTGATCTATCATCCGTTTTCTTACGAATCAACATACGGCAGTTTGTTTTCAAATTTAAAAAATGAATTCATAAAGGGAATGTATTTTTCAAGCGGTGGATTTTCGGCAAAGTACGGCAACGTTCTCTCCGGAGTTTTAGATATCGAAACGAAGGGTGTTCCCACTTCGATGCACAGCAGTTTCGGAATCTCTTTAGCGAATACAAATTTCTCCGCCGAAGTTCCTTTGATAGAGGACAAACTCGGGTTTAGTCTCAATTTTGATCAATCATTTACTAAACCGATTTTTTGGCTGAACGGTGGATTGGAAAAATTTACTGCGGCGCCGACTTCTAAAAATATTACCGGAAGCGTGAATTATGCCTATTCAAAAACAGGTAAATTAAAATTATTCGGCATTTACGCAAGAGATATTCAAGGCGTGAGTGTTGAGCAAACTGAGTACGAAGGAACATTTGATGGAAACACGCGGAGTAAATTCATCAATCTCCAACATTCAAATGTTCTCTTTACTAAACTTGTAATGAAGAACAGTCTTTCCGTTAGTAACTATTTAAATAAATGGAAACTGGGTGTTCTTGATTTATTAAAAACCGATAAAGTTTATTCATTCAGAAATGATTTTGAATATTTCATTAACTCGCGCAGCCGTTTACTTTCCGGAGTTGAATATGAAAAGAGAAAAGTAAATTATCTTGGGCAAATTCCTAACAACGATTACAATATTCGTCCCGATGCCCAAAGAAAAGTAATTGATGCTGATATTTTGGATTCAAGAATTGGCGGATATTTTGAACTTGAATCAGCTAATACTTTCGGAATAGAAAATTTTGCAAGCGCAATTGGAATTAGATACGATAACATTCCTTCATTAAAACTTGGCTGGATCAATCCACGTGTGAATTTATCGTACAAACTAAATGAACGTTCAACCATAAAAACTGCGTGGGGAATTTTCAATCAACTTCCCGATCCGAGATTATTTAATCCGGTTGATGGAAATCCGAATTTAAAATCGATGAAAGCTATCCATTATGTTCTTTCATATGATTATATCTTCGACGATGACAACTCGTTCAGAATTGAACTTTATCATAAAGATTATAAAAATCTTCCGTTGGAAAATTCATCGATCAAATATGATAATAACGGAAAAGGTTTTGCTGATGGTGTAGATGTAATTCTTAAAAGCACGTTAACTAACGGATGGAGCGGTTGGATCTCTTACGGATTTATCAACACAAAAAGAAAATGGATGGACTTTGAGCAATTAACAAGCAGTTCATTCGATATCACCCACAACTTTTCGTTGATCGCAAAATATTTTATTGCAGCCAATTGGCAAGTAGGAATCAACTTAAAATATGCTACCGGCAGACCCTTTACACCAGTGGTTGGTTCAGATTATCGAGTTGCAGAAAATGTTTATGAACCGGTTTACGGGGTAAAAAATTCATCACGTTTTCAAGACTACAAACGGTTAGATTTGCGACTAACGTATTTTACAACATTGTTCGATAGGTTTAGTACCGTTTTCTACCTAGAAGGATTAAACATTCTTGATCTAAAAAATATTTTTGGATATTACTATTCACCGGATTACTCTGAGCGAAAAGAAATTTCAAGTTATTTCGGCAGAAGAACGGTAGTAGTTGGAATGAGTTTAGGCTTTTAATCGCAGACTGAAGTCCGCGCTACGAAAAAATTCATAACACAGACTTCAGTCTGTGTTTTTTATTAAATTACATAATGGAACAGAGACATTTTCATAGAAGGAATTTGCCACATCTTTATTACAACGGAGGTGAATACTTTATAACCTATCGTCTTGCGGATACCATTCCATTGAAACAGATTCTTCACTTACATGAACAAATTAAATTACCAAATGATGATCCCACAAATAAAGAGAAGAAGATATTCAAAAAATATGATGAGTTGCTCGACAAAAATGAA
>JALNWB010000212.1 GCA_023231105.1 Ignavibacteriaceae bacterium
TAATCCGAACAACGCGATAGAAATTAAGTAACTTATGAATAAAGAAGCTGAAGCGCTTGCGGCTATTTTTGCATCATCGGTCATTCCCGTAACAAGACTGATTGGAGCGGAAAGAAACGCAAAAGCTAAAGCGAATGAAAAAATTCCGATAAAAATATTGAACATTCCGGTTTGCGCATACTGTGTACAAATTTTTACAACTTCTTTTGATTTCTCTGTAGAAGCGCTTTTGCTCGCGGTTTCATCCAACTGAATATTTTGTTTGATATATTCAACTGCGCGGTATGCGCCGGTTGTAACCGCTTGTATTGATGCGCCGGTAAACCAATAGATCACAGCACCGCCGGCAAGAAATCCTAAAATTGAATACGGGTTGAGTAGATTCAAAATTGTTTCCGGTTTTACGCCGAGTACATTTTGAATAACTAAAATTAAAGAGAAGATCATCGTAGTTGCGCCTACAACAGCCGTTCCAATTAAAACCGGCTTTGCCGTTGCCTTAAATGTATTTCCAGCTCCGTCATTCGCTTCAAGATAATGTTTTGCCTTTTCAAAATCCGGTTTGAATCCGAAATCTTTTTCAATTTGTTTATCAACGCCGTCAATACTTTCAATTAAAGAAAGTTCATAAATTGATTGAGCATTATCAGTAACCGGACCATAACTATCAACAGCAATGGTAACCGGTCCCATTCCTAAAAATCCAAAAGCGACAAGACCAAAAGCAAAAATGGAAGGATAGATCATAAAGGCATTAAGTCCAAACGTACTGGCAAAATAAGCCGTGAACATCAATAAAATGAAAACCATTCCCATCCATAACGCGCTGAAATTTCCGGCAACTAATCCGGAAAGAATTGTTAATGAAGCTCCTCCTTCGCGCGAAGCGGAAACAATTTCGTTCACGTGTTTGGATTTTGGACTTGTAAATATTTTTGTGAATTCAGGAATCAATGCCGCGCCGAGCGTTCCGCAGCTTATAATAATTGATAAGGTGAGCCAAAGATTATTTGGCAGGTGACCGATTAATAAGCTGCTTGTTCCAAATGTTACAAGTATTGAAAGAAGTGAAGTGATCCAGACCAATGAAGTTAGCGGCGCTTCAAAATCAAATTCATCTTTATGACCATAGCGGATTTGGCTGAATACACGATTCACACCAAAAGCTACAATCGAAGTAATGATCATCATGATTCTCATAGCAAATATCCACGTCAACAATTCGGTTTGATTCGGGATATCCTTTACTGCAAGAACGATAAAACTGATTAACGCAACACCGGTAACGCCGTATGTTTCAAATCCATCGGCAGTAGGACCAACGCTGTCGCCCGCATTGTCACCAACGCAATCGGCAATAACACCGGGATTTCTCGGATCGTCTTCTTTTATTTTGAAAACGATTTTCATTAAGTCGGAACCAATATCGGCAATCTTCGTAAAGATACCACCGGCAATTCTTAATGCGCTTGCGCCAAGCGATTCGCCAATAGCAAAGCCAATAAAACTTGCGCCCGCAAATTCTCGCGGAACAAAAAGAAGAATAATTAACATCATTATTAATTCAACGCAGATAAGCATAACGCCAATGCTCATTCCGGCATCAAGAGGAATGTTTAAGAGTTTAATCGGTTTTCTTTCAAGTGAAGCAAAAGCCATTCTGCTGTTTGCAAGGGTGTTCATTCTTATTCCAAACCAGGCAACACCATAAGAGCCAAGAATTCCAACCACCGTCCAGCTTAGGATCAACAAAACGCCGCCGATCGAGTTGCCTTGAAGATAACCAAAATAAAATGCGACGCAGACTGCAATAAAAACAAATAGTACAATCAGAAGTTTTCCTTGTTGTACAAGGTAAGTTTTTGAAGTTTCAAAAATGATTTGTGCAACATCAAGCATGGATTGATGAGCGCGTAAATTTTTAACTTTAATAAATTGATAGACCCCGAATCCGAGCCCAAGCAAACAGACTACTATCCCTATAAGGAGAAGATTATTTTGATTCGCAGATAGAGTTGGAATTTTGAGATTCGCTTCACTTGCAAAAGTGAAAATTGGAGAAAAAAGAAAAAAAACAAAGAAAGAAATTTTGTTCCTCATAAGTCCTCTTGTTGAATTTTATTGATCGAAACACAGTTATTTTGTAAAGATACCCTTCTTAACTTTTACCTTCTAAATCCAAATTATTTTGGGGGTTTTGTATTTGTATTGTTCAAACGGCTATTGATGTCGTACATCGCTTTTTCGCCGATTTCAATAAAAGCTTTTACCATATCCAACGAAGTTTCCAGAACGGGTTCAACCCGTTTCATCGCTTCATAATCAAAACTGCTAAGGACAAAACGAACCATTTCGCCGCTTTTAAATCTATTACCTACGCCAATTCTTAAACGGGAAAAGTTTTGTGAATTCAGGTGATAAATGATAGATTTAATTCCGTTATGTCCGCCGTCTCCGCCGCTTTTTCTTATTTTGAATAATCCCTCTTCAAGATTAATATCATCATAGACAATAAGAACATCATCGGGAACGAGCGAAAGATTTTCCATTACCTGTGCAACGGCAACGCCTGAAAGGTTTACAAATGTTGTGGGTTTGATAAGAACAAAAGAGGCGTCGCCAAGACGCCCTCTTGCTTCCTGATAACTAAATAATGATTGAGAAAATTTCAGACCAAACTTATCCGCTAAATAATCTAAAAAGATATACCCGATATTGTGGCGGGTGAGTTGGTACTTATCCCCCGGATTACCTATTCCAATTATTGCTTTCACGTGACCTATTCTTCTTCAGATTTTTCTTTACCTTTACCAATAATTTCCGGCTCTTTTGGAGCTTCAGCTCCAGGCTCGGCTTCTTTAACTACTTTCGGTGGTACTACACCAACGATAACAGAATCTTCTGCATGTAAAATTTCAGCATTTTCAATCTTTAAATCAGCAACGTGAATTGATGAACCGATCTTCAGATTGCCAATGTTGATCTCAATATGCTCGGGGATTTGGTTAGGCAAACAAAGAATGGTAAGTTTGTGCATAAATTCTTGCAGCTGTCCACCTTCTCTAACGCCGGTAGGAGTGCCAAGAAATTGTATCGGAATATCAATTTCAATCTTTTGGCCTGCAACAATTCCCAATAAATCAAAATGAATAACTTTGTCGGTTACCGGATCAAATTGGTAATCTTTCAATACACAATCAAATTCTTTTTGATTATCGAGCACTAAATTAATGAGATGAGTTTTTGTAGTAAAAACTAAAGAGTTGATGGCGCTTGCTGCAACATCAACGGTAATTGGTTCAATTCCTTTAGCATAAAGCACACCGGGTACTCTTGCAGAATTTCGCAACTGCGTTTTAGACGATTTGCTTAAGTTTTGTCTTACATTACCATTTAAGGCTATTTTTTCCATGAGGTCTCCTTTTGGTTAATTAAATTAACCTTTATCTACGTCAAACAATGAACTAATAGATTCGTTTTTATATGTTCTGATAATTGCTTCGGCAAATAAATCCGAAGCAGTGCAAATTTCAATTTTTTCCGATTGATTTCCCGGCGTCAAAGGAATTGTATCCGAGACGAACAACTTTTCTAAAGCTGAATTATTTAATTTTTCAACCGCATTTCCAGAAAGCAAAGCATGAGTAACAGAGCCGAAAATTCTTTTTGCTCCTTTTGCTTTTAAGGCTTCAATTGCAACGCAAAACGTTCCTGCTGTGTCAATTAAGTCGTCAACAAGCAGCACATCTTTTCCGCCAACATCGCCAATGATATTTGTTACTTCAGCTTGATTTTGTACCGGTCTGCGTTTATCAATAACCACCAAACTCGCATTAAGTTTTTTCGCGTATGAGCGAGCCATTTTTATTCCGCCAACATCGGGAGAGACGACTACAAGATTATCACTTATCTCTGCCAAATTACTTAAAAAAATTGAAGATCCGAATAGATGGTCCAACGGAATATCAAAAAACCCTTGAATCTGTGCTGCATGCAAATCCATAGTCATTACGCGGTCGGCGCCGGCTTTAGTAATCAGATTTGCAACCAATTTAGCCGTAATGGAAACTCTCGGTTGATCTTTCCGATCTTGCCTTGCATAACCAAAATAAGGAAGAACAGCGGTAATTTTTTTAGCGGATGCTCTCCGGGCAGCATCAATCATTATCAACAATTCTAATAAATTTTCCGCAGGAGTATTAGTTGATTGAATAATAAACATCTCCGAACCGCGGATATTTTCACCGTATTTTACCCAAATTTCTCCATCGCTGAAGCGTTTGGAAACGACAGAACCTAACTCATTCCCTGTTTTTTGCGCAATCTTTTCAGCCAGAGTCCTATTAGACGAACCGGAAAAAATTTTTATGTTAAGACTCATGGAGTATTTCTTAATTGAGTAAAATTAGTAAACAAATATAAAGATTAACCTTTGTTAAGTCAACAAATTTAGAGCTCTAATATATTTAAAAATTGACGAAAAACTCAAAAAAGACGTACTAAATTCGGCTTCCTTCCAAAATGGGGAAAAAGGAGATTTACAACATGCATCAAATGGAAAAATCGTTCATTTATAAAGAAAGGTCGGTAGATTTTTTATTGATTTTTGGGGAGAGCCACATCTATTTCCGCCAATCAAACCCTATTAATTTTGTATTTTTACCACTGAAAAAAGATAGAGTAATGGAAAATCCGAAGGATGCTGTGCAGAAACAAAAATTAATCTTATGGCTTTCGGCAGTACTGCTTGCCGTGCTGCTTAGTTATTTTAAAAGCGTAACCTCCGCCGATTACCCGGTTTCGGGAACAATTGCGATCAACGGAGAAAAGGTAACTTATGCTTTTGATAAAAAATTCAACGGAAAGAGTGATTTCAAAATCTCTTTGCGTACGGATTCAAATAAATTAACCGGTTTTGTTGTCTGGTATAAAAACAATTCACCTATAAAAGACACTGTTCAATTAAAAAAAGAAGATGGATTTCTTTCTTGTTCAATTCCGCAGCAAAAACCGGGTACGGAAATTTTGTATAAAGTTTTTCTACAAAGCAACAATTCGATTACGCAGATTCCGCCGGGACAGATGCTGCAAACTAAGTTTTGGGGATTCGTACCGGCGTCAATAAGTTCAACGCTAATTGTTACTTTTTTTCTCGGATTACTGCTTAGCATCCGCATTGGACTAACATTTTTTGAGACGCGACCGAAAGCGAAAACATTCGCAATTTTTACGCTCATCTCGTTTAGTTTGTATGGGCTGTTTTTAGTTCCGGTTAAACGGTTGTTTGAACTCGGCGCGGTTAATCAAGCTCCGCCGCAAATGTTTGAAATGTTTTCTCTGCCTCATCTGGCTTTCGCGTTTCTGTGGTTAGTGGTTTCAATCGGTATGTTTAATTCGAAGAATAAAATCTGGAACGTCGCCGGAGCGGTCGCAACGGTAATTGCTTATCTTTTCATTCGCTAAAGATCGCTTGAAGTAACAGCAGAAGAATGGTTTTATGATCGGTTGAAGTTGATTTTACAGCAACATCACTTTCAAACAGCACTCTGCTAATTTCTAAAAGTTTGGCATCGCTGAAATATTTTCTCGCAGCGATAAAGTTTTTCAAGTAATAGGGATGCGTGCCGACAACTCTAGCTATCATTTGTTCGGGAAGTTTTTGTTCCAGCATTTCGGGAATTTGCATCAGCGA
>JALNWB010000213.1 GCA_023231105.1 Ignavibacteriaceae bacterium
AGAAGTGTTTCAGATGAAGCGCGGATACGAAATTACCAACGCTGGCCAATTTTAGGGACGTACGTTTGGCCTAACTATTACGTGGGTAAAACGTATGATGACGAAATGAATTACTTTAAGAATTGGATAATTGAAAGATTTTCATGGATGGATACGGAACTGCTGAGAATTGTTGGTTTAGAGGAAACAGCAGAGGAGAAACCGTCTTCATTTGGGCTTTTTCAAAATTATCCGAATCCGTTTAATCCGGAGACAACTATCAGTTATCGGTTGTCGGTTTTCAGTAAAGTCAGTCTAAAAGTATTCGATGTATTAGGAACTGAAATAGCAATACTTGTAAACGGAAATCAAAATCCCGGCGCTTACGAAACGCACTTCAAGTCTAATCAATTGAGCAGCGGAATATATTTCTATCAATTGAGGGCAGGTAATTTTATTCAAACAAGGAAGATGATCGTGCTCAAATAGTTTGCGGATTTCAGGTATCACCATAATATTTTTGGCAACTCACAACTGACCGCTGACGGCAACCCACTTACTACTTTTCTCGATGACAATCGGGATAGTTCCTCCAAAAAATTGTTATATTTCAGTTAAAGAAATCTTCAATATTAAGAAACAGAATCTTCCTAACGAGAACCGAGATGGAGCAAGTGCAAGTAAGTTCAAATAGTGGTAATGGTGCAAAAGTGAGATATGATTTTCACGTTGCCAAGCATGTCCGCGTTAAATATCAATTTGATGAATCAATTTTTTCCGTGCAGGGAAACATACTCATTGCCAATTTTTATCAAGCCCGGCTTCTTGCTCAAAAGATAAACAGTAAACGTGAAGAAGAAAAAATATTTGATGCGTATGTTACCCCCGGACAATTAAATGCTGCCGGATTATTGCACGAAATTTTTCATTTCGTTATAAGACATTATGAAGAGAAAGAAAATCCCGGTGTGTTTGAACGAAGCATTAGCTATTTAAAGAATAATTTGGGTGGAGATGAAGTTGAAAAGGTTTTAAGAAAATTTGTTGAACAGTTCCCACCTATTTCTGTGCAAAAAGGAATTACAACCCAGGAGCAATATATAGGCGGAAACACTAATGGAAAACCAAATAAAGAAATTCTTCTGGAAGAAATTATTTTACTTCATCTTGAAAATCTGAATACGGCATTTCATAATCTAAAAGAATTGTTTGACGATAAACATCTTGCAGACAAATCACCCTACACCAATTTTCTTGCAACAACCGAAAAATTCTTTGAGCAGGAGAAACCGCTCAGCATAGAAAATCTTTCTCTTCTTTCTGCTTTAAGAAAACCTATCTTATCTAATTTAACCAATCTTGAAGCGCAGCTTGATTACATCCGCGAAAAGTGGAAAGTAATTATTGATGAAAAACTTCTTGAAAAAATATTAAGCGGTGAAGATTTGATCCGCGAAGATGTAAAACTTTTCTTGCAGCATGGCGGAGTTGGTACGCCGCCGGTTCCTGAATATCAACTTACTTTAACCGATGATGAGTTGGAACGCGTTCGTAAGGAATATGAAAAATCAAATGGTTCACCGGATGATGTTAGTTTAAGTTATCATTTTGAACCTGAACAGTTTACGGAAGATATTGATTGGATGCCTCGCGTGGTGATGCTTGCCAAAAATATTTTCGTCTGGCTTAACCAGCTTTCAAAAAAATATCAGAGAGATATTTTCCAGCTTGATCAAATTCCCGATGAAGAACTCGACCGCCTTGAGCGCTGGAATATCAACGCTTTATGGCTTATCGGTATTTGGGAGAGAAGCGCCGCATCAAAAAAGATTAAACAATTTTGCGGAAATCCCGAGGCTGCTCCATCCGCCTATTCGCTTTATGATTATGTAATTGCCAACCAACTCGGCGGCGAATATGCTTTTGAAAATTTGAAATATCGTTGTACGCAACGGCATATCCGTCTTTCAAGCGATATGGTTCCGAACCATACAGGAATATTTTCCAAATGGATTTTGGAACGTCCAGAATATTTTATTCAAGCTCCGAATTCTCCATATCCAAGTTATACGTTTACCGGTCCTGATTTATCCGATGACTCTCATTATCAAATTAGAATTGAAGACAAGTATTATGCAAAGCAGGATGCGGCTGTTGTTTTTCAATTGATTGATAATTGGTCGGGGCAAATTCGTTACATTTATCACGGTAACGATGGAACAAATATGCCGTGGAATGATACGGCGCAGTTAAATCTTTTACTGCCTGAAGTTCGCGAATCATTAATTCAAACGATAATGCACGTTGCTCGTAAGACGCCGATAATCCGGTTTGATGCAGCGATGACGCTTGCAAAAAAACATTTTTCAAGGTTGTGGTATCCACAGCCGGGACACGGCGGAGCAATCCCTTCACGCTCTGATTATGCAATGTCTCACGAAGCGTTTAATCGATTTTTCCCGGAAGAATTTTGGCGCGAAGTTGTTGATAGAATTAATACCGAAATGCCGCACACGCTTTTGCTTGCGGAAGCTTTTTGGTTGATGGAAGGATATTTTGTCCGCTCGCTTGGCATGCACCGCGTTTACAACAGCGCTTTTATGCACATGTTTATGAAGGAAGAAAATGATAAGTACCGCGATTTAATTACTAATACGCTTGAGTTTAATCCGGAAATATTAAAGCGGTACGTAAATTTTATGAGCAACCCCGATGAAGAAACTGCGGTTAATCAATTTGGAAAAGGGGACAAATATTTTGGCGTTGCAGTAATGATGATAACCTTACCGGGTCTGCCGATGTTTGCGCATGGACAAGTTGAAGGTTTCACAGAAAAATACGGTATGGAATATTACCGCGCTTATTACAGCGAGTTTGTTGATGAAAATTTAGTCCGCCGCCACGAAGAAGAAATTTTTCCGTTGCTGGAGAAAAGATATTTATTTAGTCAAGTTTCTAATTTTGAGTTTTATGATTTTCTCGATGAATTCGGTAATGTGAATGAAAACGTTTTTGCCTTTTCAAATATGAAAGGTAACGGACGGGCGCTTGTTTTTTATAACAATTCTTACGAACAGGCAAAAGGAAAGATACATTTTTCTACCGGAAAAGTTTCTTCAGAAACGAATACCGATCTTCAAAGAAAAAGTTTAACCGAAGCTTTGGACTTGAACATTTCCGGTGATATTTATTATGTGTTAAAAGATCATAAAACAAAATTAGAATTTCTCCGCAACGGAAAAGAGTTGATGGAAGATGGAATCAGTGTTTTCTTAAACGGATATCAATATCATGTGTTTTTAGGATTTACCGAAATTAAAGATGAAACAGGCGAATACTATGATCTGCACAAATTATTGAACGGGAACGGTGTTCCATCAATAAAACAAGCGTTAAAAGAGCTTAAACTTTTCCCTTTGCATGAGGCGGTTATTAATCTTTGCAATAGGGAGTTGCTCAAAGAATTTAGTGCCGTCTGCGGTTTTGTTAGCCAAGGTGAATTGAAAACCGAAGATGAAAAATTGGAAAAAATAACAAGTTACGGCAGAACAAAAATTCTAAATTTTTTAAATGAAGTAAAAACTTATTTGTTCATGCCGATCAACGAACAAAAAATTGTTCATACTATTGAACAGAAATTCCTCATCCTTTCATCGCTTGATCTTTTTATTTCTTCGCTAAAGAAAAAAGAGATGCAGGAAAGTCTAAAGCATGCATTAGTTTTTTACAACGGGAATTCAGCATATAAAGATTTTTTTATCCTTTATACAATTATTCTCACTATTCTTGAAGCAGTAAAATCCAGCAAGGAGAATGAAGAATTGATTCATCTGTATAATGAGTTGATGCTTGATAAACCGTTATGGCAGGGACTTCTCCATCTCAGCGATATATTTGAAACAATTAAACAGGAATTCGGTCTGGCAAAAATTCTTCCGTCGGAAGAAAATATTTTCCCGGATGAACTTCTCTCGATTGGAAATTCCAATCTGCGTCGGGGAATTAAAATTCCAAAGGAAAAGACGACAAAAAAGAAAGGTAATTGTCTCAAACTTATAAAGTTATTGAAAAAAGATTTTGTGAAAAAATTTCTGAATGTAAACGAGTATCAAGGGAAAGTTTTTTACAGCAAAGAGAATTTGGAAATATTACTTCATTGGAGTTTTACGTTTTCATTAGTTACTTGTACGGAAAACTATTTGCAAGAGAAATTGCAAAAATCCATTTGTACGGAAAAAGAAATTACAGCATACTTGCTTGAACCTTTTTATAGAAATCATGTGAGTGAAATGCTGAGTTATATACAACACGTAAAAACACTTTCCGAAGATTCGGGATATGATTATACGTTGTTTCTTGAATCACTTGGAAAGAAAAACAAATAATCAAAAGTGAAAAAGTTATTGTTTTACTCTTGAAAGATTGATAAGTGAACCGATAAGGAAGAAAATATTTACAAGCCAGGCAGTAAGGACCGGATCAAGCGCGCCGTTTTTGCCAAACGCTTGAATAATTTTCATCAATCCTAAATAAATAAAAGTGATGAGAATATTAATTCCGAAGTGAAGCGCCAATCCCCCTTTTCTTTTGTTTGCTGAAAGAGGCATCCCGAATAACACTACAACTAAACTTGCCATTGCATACGAGTAACGCGAATAATATTCTATTTCTGCCGAAGTTGGATCATTCCCCGCTTTTTGTTTATCGATGATCAAAGTTCTTAGTTCACTCAAATTCATTTGTTCAGGTTTTTGCTGTTTAAAAGCGAGTTCATTTGGTTTGAAATGCAGCGCTGGCATTTCTTTCTGCGAAAAATTTTCAAGAGTATCTGATAAAACACCGAATGATCTAAATGAACCGACCTTTGCAATCCACATATTTTTTGTGCTGTCAAAAACCAATTGCTGTGCATCCATCCGGTTTTTCATTTTGGTGATATCATCTTTTTTAAACTCTTGAACGCTCACCCGGTGCGCAATAAGATTGGTCTCATCGTAGTAAGAAATGTTTATGATTTTATTTTTTGTGTCTTGAAAAAAAATATTACTGCCCGCAAAAGAATTTCCTTTTTTCAGATAATTTATCTCGATTGCAAGTTTTGCTTTATCTGCTTTTGGGACTACATATCCGCCGAAATAGATGGAAAACAAACTTATTAAAAATGAAACAATCACTAACGGGAACATGAACCGGTAAAGATTTACACCGCACGCCTTGATGGCGGTTAATTCGTTTACGTTCGACATTTTTCCAACTGTGAAGAGTCCGGCAAACAACACGGCAACCGGCGTTATCAATTTTATAATTTCCGGAATAAAATAAAAATAGTATTGAAAAATAATTGGAGTGGCAACATTCTGGTCAAGAAAATCATCAAGATTTTCCATCAGATCAACAATAACAAAAATTGCAATGAATGCGAGCAAAGCAAAAAAGATTGTCTGCACAAATTGTTTAACAACGTAACGGTCGATAATTTTCATGATGTGGTTTCTTCAGTCTCCTGCCAGGCTTTTGGAATTAATTTTTTGAAGAATGAAAAATCAAGTGTAACGGTTTCATTTGCAACTTTCTTAGTAAGTAAAATTCCTACAATTCCCATTAAAATATTTGCGCTCCACATTCCCCAGAAAGGAGACATGAATCCGCGGTCTGCAAGTTTTTCTCCACCAATAAGTGAAGCCCAATAAATCAAAAAGAA
>JALNWB010000214.1 GCA_023231105.1 Ignavibacteriaceae bacterium
AAATATATACGAAGCCAGCCTATCTTTAACCACTCAAGAAGAAGATGCACTATCTCCACTAAAGTTAATTCTAAATCTTGACGAAAAACGACTCCAGTACAGATGGGAGAATAAAGAGACAACTGCGTACGAACACCCAATCATCAGTGAAGAATATCAATTAAAAGTGGGGAAAATTTTTCCGCAAATAGAAGTTGAAACCGCAAAAGGCACCTGGTCAAACAAAGAGAAAAATAAAATTATAGTAATTAATTGGTGGGCAACCTCTTGCTTGGGATGTGTTGAAGAGATGCCGGGGCTTAATCAACTTGTGATAAGTATCCTAAAGATAAGGTTGAGTTCATTGCGATTGTCGAGGATAAAGCAAACCATGCAAAATTTATAAGCAACCATAAGTTTAACTACATACAAGGATTTGGTGATAAAAAATTAACCAAACTGTTTGGCGGAGCTTTTCCTAGAAATATTATTCTTAACAAAGAAGGTGTAATCTTATATAATCATGCCGGTGGTTTAAAAGATACTTATCTTGAACTGGAAAAAATTATAAAGGAAAATTTATAAATGAAAAATTTTTACCAAAACAACTGTCTGCCGCCATTTTTACAAACAACATGACTTCTTGGGTGAACCCCAATTTGTTTCTTTAAAATAAAAACGCTCCTTTGTTGGGAGCGTTTTTTCTAAGTGATTTTTCAAATAGATTTCCCATGTTTTTTCATAATGCTTTCCCACGTTGCAACATCAAGCTGTTCCGATTCCTCAATTAACATTATGGGAATATCGTTTTCAATTCTGTAGCGTCTGCGGGTGGTTTTATCTGTTGAGACGAGAAAATCTCCATCCAAAACTAAATCTGCTTTGGTTTCCGGGCAGCATAAAATATCAAGTAATTCCTGTTTAATCATATTCTTCCTAATTCGTTTTCTTTAAAATAAAAACATTCCGCTTCGTTACAAACGGAATGTTTTTGAGGTCACTAACCAACCCGCCGTTAGAGACGGATATAAGGAGGAGTGTTAGAAAATAAAAGTTATGCCAAATTTATACGAATCTGTTACAAACGGAGCCGCGGTATTAAACGGCCAATTCATTTTCTCTTTTCTTAATTCATAAATACCATAGGACAAACCGTTCTTTAAGAGAAAACTTATAACCGGAGCCGCCATTGGCGTAGAATCCAAAATTTTATCCACAAATTCATCGATCATAGATTGAGCAGCAACTTCAATTATCGCACCGCCTGCCCATTTCCAGAACAACCATCGCGGAAAAACCTGAGCGCGTTCATATGAAGCGTTAAAAACAAGTTGAGGAATGATCTGAAACTTCATTCCGGCTTCAGTTTTTTGCCCATATCTGAATGCATCCCGAAACATATTCAAGGAGAGATTGTCTGCAACATCAGGAATATAATTGTTTATTTTCAGCCTTGACATAGTGAACGCGTTTCCGTTATAAAAAATGATTGCGGATTTTTGTCCCGGCTTGTAGCCATAACCACGATCCCAGCCAATAGCAAAGCGCCACATATCGGCATCATAATCTGCGGTTGCAGATTTTTGAGCTAATTTGTATGAAATATTTGAGAGCCCAAAATAGCTGCTGTTATATTTCATTATGCTTTCCGTACTGGAAATATTATCCTCGCGTGTATAACCGAGTTTTATTTCCGCAAGATTTGTTTTGTTGAATTTTCCAGTTAACAGATTTAACGAATTTTTTGAAAATCCGTAATTCGTTTCAATGGTTGGATTGCCATGCAGATGAAAATCAAAATTGAAATTGTTATTGGGTTCATCATCACCAAACCAATCATCACCATCATCTTGAGCTTGCACCGTTATACTAAAAAGAACAACTAAAAACGAAAAAACTGAAAATTTAAGTAACCTTAACGACATAGAGCCTCCGAATTTTTTTTCTAAATTTCTCACAAACAAAGTGCCAACATTTTTCACGCGTAATATTAGCTTCTTTTTTCTTAATAAGACTATTTTCTGTGATAAATGGTTACAATTAATAGATAAATGCACAATTCCAATTATTAAGTGAAAAGTTGATTCTAAGAAATTAGACAGTGTTGATTATTTTATCGTTCAATTGTGTGTACCGTTTTTTTCTCGTAAGATTAATTTTCTATTTTTACACGCGAGAATAGACATTATTATTAACAAAGCGTAGTAAACTTTTATGAAAACAATATTGAAAGAATTTCGCGAATTTGTTTTACGGGGAAACGTAATAGATATGGCGGTCGGTATTATTGTCGGCGCTTCATTCGGAAAAATTGTTTCATCATTAGTAAATGATGTTTTGATGCCGCCGCTCGGGTTGCTTCTCGGCAGTGTTGATTTTTCAAATATTTATATAAATTTATCGGGCAAAAGTTATGAAACCCTTTCTGCCGCAAAAGCTGCGGGAGCTCCAACTATAAACGTCGGATTATTCCTTAACAATATTTTTGATTTTACTATAGTAGCTTTTGCGCTGTTCTTTACGATAAAACAAATTAATATTTTGCGATCTCAAAAGAAGAAGGACGAACCAACCACGGCAGACAGTGCTCCAACAAAGAAACAATGCCAATACTGTTTTTTTGATATTCCGGTTGAAGCCGTTAAGTGCGGGCATTGCGGTTCCGAAATGAAAATCTAATGAGCAAACAACATGGGTAAGTTGAAGCTATATTTATTGTATCGATGGATTTTTTCGATACTGCTTATTCCTGTTTGTATTTATTTTCTTTTACATCGAGGAGAATATACTCTGCTTGACAATTTTCATTTAATTGTGCATGAAGCGGGGCATTTGTTCTTCTCTTTTTTCGGCAATTTTGTTCAGTTTCTCGGTGGAACGCTGATGCAGATAATCATTCCACTTCTTTTTCTGATAATCTTTTATAAATCACAGATGCCCAAAGGAATGCAATTTTCTTTTTTTCTGCTTGGACACAGCTTTATCAATATCAGTGTTTATGCCGCCGATGCAAGAACACAAGCGCTTCCACTGCTCGGTAATGGCAAACATGATTGGGCGTATTTACTAAATGAAATAAATTTAATTACCTTTGATACGGAAATTGGATATTTCTTTTTCGGTCTGGCAATTTTATTTTTTATAATTGCAATCATGTTTCCCCTATTTCGATTGAATGAATAACTTGTTTACAAAATTTTTATCACTAACTCAACACTAAAATGAAAATCTCTTCCCTTTTCTTGGTCTGCCTTTTGGTAAGCGGATTATCTGCACAAAAAGATACGACTAAAACTTTTTACGCAAATGGAACTATTGAATCAGTAATCCCTTTGGATAACGGCATCCGCGAAGGTAAAGCAAAATTTTATTATGAAAACGGAAATTTAAAAGAAGAGCGAACTTTCCTTGCCGGAAAAGTTGAAGGCGAAGTAAAACGTTATTACGAAAATGGTAAGCTAAAAGAGATTTTTTCAATTTTAAAAGGAAAGCGTGACGGCGCAACCACAACGTTTGACAGCTTAGGCAACTACCTTTCAGATGTTTACTATGCGGAAGGAAAAATTCAAAAGGAAGAAGCCGACAGCAAAGAAAATTTAACCGAAGAGATTCCGGTTGACACGACAACAGAGAACAATATCATTTCCCCGCCGTTGGAAAAGATTGAACAAAAGCCGCAATTAATTTCTTCAACGGACATAATAGATTCGGTTCTTTACCGCAATCCAGCAATTTTCCCAGAACCGAAAATTGGATACAAAAAGTTTTATGAAAATATTGTCTATCCGCAAGCTGCAAAAGAAAAGAAACGGGAAGGAACGGTTCTAATAAAAGCTGTAATCAACGAGTATGGTGATGTGGAAAAAACAGAAATAGTAAAAGGAATCGGTTACGGCTGCGAAGATGCCGCCGAAATTTCGATTTCGTTTGCGAAATTCTATCCGGGAGTTGTTCGCGGCAAACCCGTAAAAGTTGAAATGGTTTTTGCAATTGAGTTTAAACTTGCGAAAGAGAAGTAGGAAAAATGGTTAGTGTGTTCTCTGGGAATATTTTTTTGCCGATCATATTTATTTTTTTAACACTTCATCTTTTTTCAGCAATTGATGACCTTCAAAAACTGTAAGAATTTCGATTGAACTTTTCTTCACAAGATAGACAATGCGGTAATTCTTGTGCAGTAGTTCTCTTATATTTTCAATCGATAATTCCGGTACAACTCTTCCTTTTCTTGGATTATCAGCGATGGTTTCTGCAAGATAAGTCAACTTATCAACAAACTCTCCTGCTACTTTAATATTGTCTCTCGCAATATATTCTTCAATAGCTTGTAATCGTTGTAAAGCTTCTTTTGTCCAGTTTAGTTTCATCGTTCTTTTGCTACACGATTTTTTTGCAATTCTTTCCGGAGTTGAGCGGTAGTTAATATTTCGCCTTTTTCGGAATCAGCTAAACCACGGGAAATTGAATCAATAAATAATTTTGTCTGCCGCAATTCATCAAACTCTGCTGGAGAGACTAAAACCCCGGCGGGTTTTCCGTTTTGCGTAATGATTAGAGAATTTCTTTTTGATTGAACTTCTTTTAAATATGTCGCCAACCCAGCTTTAAATTGCCCAACAGGAACTATATCGTTTGAAACTGATATGGAATTCATTTTTACTTCCTAATTTTGTCTTTATTCGGTACTTAATTTAGCCCTAAATTACGACAAGACCAAAGGGGTGTTAATTCATATTCTAATTTTCTTGTTTCCCTTGGTGCTTCATTTCCGAAATACGTACAATGGTGTAGGCGATCAGCGCAAAGATGAAGAATACCAAAAGCATCCAGGCAATACTTTGAAGCGACTCAATTATAGTTCTATAGATTTCAAGTATCCAGCGTTCTGAAGTAAGCGTAATTGGTTGAGCATTTTTTCCGCCTGAAATATATTTCTCCAATTCCCAAACGCGCACTCCACCTGAAATACCTACAACATATATGGCAAAAGTAACATACTTCGTCCATGCTGTTTGAATTTCATCTGCAATAATTCTTTTCAGCATTGCGGCAACCGGTTTTCTAAAAAACAGAACAACAACAAAAGAAGTTGCGACAGCAAGAAAAAAAGTTAAGAGCAAAAGAATGATCATTTCTTTCTCCTTACATTATGTTAGCGAAAAATTATTCGCTGTTATCTTTAAGTAATTCGGAATTCTTCTCAATAAATCCCTCTTTCACCAGGCTGTCGTAAGAGCGGTGTACAATAATAGTAACTTCGGAAGATTCGTTGTGCCCTGTGGATTCAATAATGGCGCCGTTAATTTCTTTCGATATTTTGATCGTCGCGATCAACTTATCTTGAGAGATCAGTTTGTTTTCAAACTTGGTTTTCTTTCCTTTCAAGTTTGATAAACCCCAATAGACACCCTTTTTAGCATGTTGATAAGCAAGTAAAAGCTCATCCTCCATTTGCTGGTTGAATGACATAAAAAGAAACGGAACAAGTAGTACCCAAATTTTCAGTAACATAACTCCCTCATATTTTATGAAAATGAATTACCCTTTTTCCTCCCAGATTTGAGCGATGGTTACAATCACCCGGACAGCCATTTCCATATCTTGAATAGCTACCCACTCTGTTTTGGAATGAAAACTATGTTCACCGGCAAAAATATTCGGAGTCGGTAATCCCATAAAA
>JALNWB010000215.1 GCA_023231105.1 Ignavibacteriaceae bacterium
GAACAAATTCAGAAGCATGTTGATTTTAGCAAAAAGTATAACGTCCCGATGTGGCTTGGGGAATCGGGTGAGAACGAAGATTCGTGGATAGATTCTTTCCGTGTAGTTCTTGAAAAAAATGAGATCGGCTGGTGTTTCTGGCCCTACAAAAAAATGGATTCACCGCGGGGAATCGCTTCCTTTGCAAGAACTGCAGAGTGGGATTCGATCATCGCGTACACAAAATCTTCCAGAAAACCGTTTGATTACGACGCTAGTCATCGTCCTTCAAAAGCGGTGGTAAAAAAAGCTATGGCTGATCTGCTGGAAAATATCAAATTCAAAAATTGTACAATTAATGAAGGTTATTTAAAAGCGCTGGGAGTTAAAAAACCATAGACACGAATTATCACAAATGAAAAAACTAATTATCCTCATGTTGTTTGCTACAACAATTTTTGCTCAATACGAAGACAGCGGGAAACGTGGTTTGTATTTTGAGAAAAAGAGTTACACTGATTCGCCGATTCCAATTTTTGCCGAAAGTAATAAATTGCTTCCATCGCCTGTGTTGGAGAATAATCCCGAATTAGTAAAACTTTATTGGGCTGCATGGGAGCTTGCCTTCGATCATTTTAAAAGACCGCCGAAAGGCTCGCCGTTCGTTTCAAATTATATTGATGAAGCGTTCGCTCCGAATATTTTTCAGTGGGATACTTTTTTTATGCTGATGTTCGCCCGCTACGCAAATCATATTTTCCCTTCGATACAATCACTCGATAATTTTTACTGCCGACAATATGAGAACGGGTATATCTGCCGCGAAATTGTTGAGGCGACAGGCGAAGATTTTGTTTTTGAAGGAAGAGAACACACAATAAATCCGCCGCTATTTAGCTGGGCTGAAGTTGAAAATTATAAGATCACGGGAGATAAATCGCGTTTCGCGATGGTGCTTCCGGTATTAGAAAAATATACAGAGTGGCTGGAAAAATTCCGCAGAAAGGAAAACACAAAACATAATTTGTATTGGCAAACGGGACTTGGTTCCGGCATGGATAACACACCGCGCAGTGGTTCCGGCTGGGTTGATATGTCTGCGCAGATGGCGATGATGTACAACGACATGGCGTTGATGAGTGATGAACTCGGCTTGAAAGAGAAAGCTTCTTCTTTTAAGGGAAAAGCAAAAGCAATTTGCGAAAAAATTAATCAATTCATGTGGAATGAAGAAGACGGTTTGTATTACGATGTTGACGACAACGGCAATCAAGTGAAATGCAAAACGATTGCTTCCTTCTGGCCAATGCTTGCCGGAATTTCAAATCAACATCAAGCCGAAAAAATGCTGGACAACTTAAAAGATACAAAAACATTTTGGCGTACGATTCCATTTGCCTCTCTTGCTGCCGATGATAAAAATTACAAAGCAGATGGAAGTTATTGGCTTGGCAGCGTTTGGGCATCAACGAATGTTATGGTTATTAAAGGATTGGATAAATTCGGAATTGGTGAAAATGCAAAATACTTTAATGAGTTTGCCTCACTTGCCACGGAAAAATATCTTGAAGGAATCTACGAGGTTTATAAACGAACCGGAACAATTTGGGAAAATTATGCACCCGACTCATACATGCGTGGATTGTGGTCACGACCCGATTTTGTCGGTTGGAGCGGCTGCGGACCAATTGAATTGCTCATCGAAAATATTATCGGTTTACGCCCGAGCGGGATTGACAACAGCTTGACTTGGATTATTTGCCGAATTGATAATCACGGCATAAAAAATCTTCGTTTTGGAGATGTGACTGTTTCCGCTATCTGCGAAAAAAGAAAAAACGTTAACAGCCCGGCAGTGATAAGCATTGAAAGTGATAAACCTTTCACGCTGAAAGTTGTTCATCCGATACTTGGAATAAAAATATTCAACATAAAAAACGGAAAAGAAAAAATCATTTTGGAATAAAACAATTATCAAGAAGGTTTGCCGAAATTATGATTCAATAGCCACGTCCTTTAGAGGTTGTGTGATTATTAAAATAAAACCGTTGAAACGGTTGAGATACCTATCATTTTTTCATTAACACCTCGATTAATCGAGGTGTTAATGAAATATAAATCAAGATTTGAACCGTTTTAACGGTTTCCGGTTAGCGATTTTTATTTCATACCACCGTGGTTTAAAACTCGGATAATTAAAAACCATGATATTCACACAACCTCTTTAGGACGTGGCAAAGCAAAATCTATTATTACAAAATGAGTTATACATTTATTACAACGAAAACAAAGAAATAAAGGAATGTTATGAAAAGTTCTCTAAAATATTTTTTAATATCAATTCTCCTATTTACTCTCATGGGAAGCAAGGATAACGATAACCCGCCGTACAAAAATCCAAAACTCCCGGTTGATGAAAGAGTTGAAGATTTGTTGAAACGGATGACACTTGAAGAAAAAATTGATATGCTTGGTGGAACCGGATTTGCAACAAAACCAAATGCGCGTCTCGGTATTCCGGAATTACGAATGACTGATGGACCTTTGGGCGTTCGTATTGATAAATCAACCGCGTTTCCCTCCGGAATTAATTTAGCCGCTACGTGGAATCCTGCACTTGTTGAAAAAATCGGGCATGCGTTGGGGCGAGAAGTAAAAGCTCATGATGCGCACGTACTGCTTGCTCCTTGCGTGAACATTGCGCGCATTCCAAACGGTGGAAGAAATTTTGAAAGTTACGGAGAAGATCCTTTTCTTGCCTCAAGAATGGCGGTCAATTACATTAAAGGATTGCAAAGTGAAGGCGTTGCCGCAACTGTAAAACATTTCGCTGCGAACAATCAAGAGCATGAACGAATGTTTGTTGATGCGCAGATCAGCGAAAGAGCGTTGAATGAAATTTATCTTCCGGCATTCAAAGCCGCGGTTCAAGAAGCTAATGTACTTTGTGTGATGAACGCTTACAACAAAATTAACGGACACTTTGCCAGCGAGAACGATTATCTTTTAAAAGATAAATTGAAAAATGAATGGGGTTTTGCCGGAATGGTGATGTCTGATTGGGGCGCTGTTCACAGTTCAATTCCAACAGCAAACGGCGCAATGGATTTGGAAATGCCGGAAGGAGAATTTCTGAATCAAAAAAATTTACTTCCCGCAATACAAAAAGGCGAAGTGATGCGCTCGACTATTGATGATAAAGTTAGAAGAATTCTACGAACGATTTTTAAACTTGGACTTTTTGAAAAACCAAGTTTGAAAGACAATTATAAAGTCGGTGCAAAAGAAAATCGTGAAGCAGCCTTTCTCGCTGCGCGTGAAGGAATAGTTCTCTTAAAAAATCAAGAGAACATTCTTCCTCTGGATTTTTCAAAGATAAAATCGCTTGCCGTACTTGGTCCAAATGCGGATAAGTGCAGAACCGGCGGCGGCGGCAGCTCTCAGGTTGACCCGATTAAAGCACCGAGTCCGTTAGAAATCTTACAAAAAAATTTCGGTAAAAAAGTAAAAATAAATTATGCTGCCGGAGTAAAACTTGACGGTGAATCAATTCCGATTCCTTCAAAATATCTTTCAACTGATACGGGAGAAGAAGGATTGTTTGGAGAGTATTTTGATAATATGGAATTGAACGGGAAACCAACTTACTCACGCGTTGATAAAGAATTATATTTTGATTGGGGTGGAGGTTCACCTTTCGACAAAAGAAGTTGGAAGACTGATAATTTTTCTGTCCGCTGGACCGGCAAAATAAAACCGGCGGTAAGCGGAGAATTTATTCTTGATCTTACAAGTGATGACGGAGTGAGACTCTTCCTTGATGACAAGTTAGTAATTGATCATTGGACAGACCACGCTCCGGAATCGCGTGAATATCAAGTTAATTTTACTGCCGGCAAAGAATACAAAATTATAATTGAATATTATGAAAACGGCGGCGGCGCGGTTTGTAAATTGGGTTGGACGCTTCCCGGCGAAGACCCGATGACAGCCGCTATTAAAGCCGCAAAACAATCAGAGGTTGTTCTGCTTTTTGCCGGAACTTCCGCTGCGTATGAATCGGAAGGATTTGACCGGCAGGATTTAATCCTTCCAAAAAATCAAGATGAACTGATTGAAAAAATTATTGAAGTAAATAAAAAGGTAATTGTGGTTGTCAATGCAGGTTCACCGGTATTGATGGATAAATGGCTCGGTAAAGTGCAAGGTGTTGTCTTCGCATGGTTCGGCGGACAGGAAATGAGTTATGCAATCTCTGATATTCTTTCCGGTAAATTTAATCCGTCGGGGAAATTGCCAGTAACATTTCCCAAACGGTGGGAAGATTGTTCTGCATTTTCTTCTTACAAAAAGGAAAGCGGCATTACACAATACAGTGATGGAATTTTTGTTGGCTATCGGCATTTTGAACACAACAAAATTGAACCGCTTTTCCCATTCGGCTTCGGATTATCATATACAAATTTTGCATACACTAATTTGAAACTATCAACAAATGAGTTAAGCCAAAACGATAAACTTAATTTGACGTTTGAAATTAAAAACACCGGTAAGGTTGCAGGAAGTGAAATCCCGCAGCTTTATATCCGTGATGTAAAATCAAGTGTTGAGCGTCCCGTAAAAGAGTTGAAAGGATTTTCAAAAATCTTTTTGAAACCGGGCGAAACAAAAACGATAACGTTTACTGTTGATAAATCAGCGTTATCTTTTTATGATGTAAATTCAAAATCGTTTGTTGCCGAACCGGGAGAATTTGAAATTCTTATAGGAAGTTCTTCAGAAAAAATAGAATTGAAAGATAAATTCGTTTTAAAATAACTCCGTGAACATCTGTTTGATCCGCGTAATCCGTGTGCTATTGCAGTTAAGACAATGGCACGCGGATTTCGCGGATGCAACGGATTAAACCTTGCTAGAACTTCTTCAACTTTTCAATTTCATTTGCCAGTTCAGCTATTCCCGTGGAGGTAGCTAATGAAACTCTAAAATCGGGATTTATCTTATTTACTTCTCTTAAACTTTGCGTAAAGTTGCCAAGCATAAAAAAGTTTTCCGCTTTGAGAACGATCAAGTCATTAAAATCTAAACCGGTTAAAAATGGAAAGTACCATAGTGAATCAGTTGCTAAGGCAAAATCTGCCAGTTGATTTGAGGATGAAAAATCTTTAGCGGCGTTCAAAACAAAAGCATGACCGGCAAACAAAGAAGCGTTGGGTGAGACCATGAGTTCTGCCGCCTTAAATAGTTCTATCGCTTTGGAAAGGCTATCTTGTTTAAAGAGCACCCAGGCTAATCCGGAAAATGCTTCCGCTTTGGTAGAATCAAGCCCAACCGCCTGATGAAAACGAATATAGGCTTCATTAAAATCATTTTTCGTAAAAGCGATCCAGCCGCCGTTTATTTCTTCTTCATATAAGAGTACCGGATCTTCCGGTGCAACATTGCAGCTGGTATAAACAAAAATCGAGATTAAAGAACCGACAATAAGCGTTAATATTTTTTTCATAAAAATTTCCTTTACAAATATCTTCTCATTTACTTCAAGAAAATCATTTTTCTTACTTGATCGAACTTGTTTGTTTTAAGTCTATAAAGATAGACTCCGGATGGAACTTGAACGTTCGCATCATTCAATCCATCCCACGTTACTGAATATCTTCC
>JALNWB010000216.1 GCA_023231105.1 Ignavibacteriaceae bacterium
AGAAAAAATCGAACATCGCTAATCGTTAATCTCTGTTCTTGAATTAGATTGGATTGGTTTTACTGGAGGTTATGAAATTTTAAAGTAGGGAGATTCTTCGAGAAGATTAGTTACAAATTCACCGACGGATGATTCTTTTGCCATTAAATCTTTCAACGTGGTTTTGGTAACAACCCCATCAATAGCGGTTTGAACCGCTCTCCAGAGAGAACGGATGGAGCAGTCAATCGAATGAGTACAGACTATATCAACTCCGGAATAGTCACTGCAAAAAGAAGCTTCAAACAATTTTCCGCCGAGTGCGTTAAGCACGTCTGCAACAATAATCTGTCCCGGTGGACGCGAGAGCTTGTATCCACCGGCTTGACCACGTGCACTTTCAATAAATCCTCCGATGCGCAGAAGGCGTAAAATTTTTGCGGCGTTTGCCTGCGTAAGTTTTTCCGCGTTACTGATCTCGGGAATCGTTAGTCCGTTTGTGGATTGGCTGTAAGCTATTCGAAGCAGACAGCGTAATCCGTATTCTTCTTGTGAATTGAATTTCATTGTAAATAATTAGTTGTTTTGATTCAACGGGATTTTTGATCCGCATGTTTTAGCGTATTGAACCGCTTCGTATTGTTCTTTTGAAACGGAAGGTCCTTGGCGGTTACAGAATTCATCAAACGCGTTGGTTAATTTTTTTGCTATTTGCTCAGGAGAATATCCTTCGATTTCGTAACGGGGAAGAAAATAAATAGGTTTTCCGTTCTTGAAAATTGCCATGCTTGGTGAAGATGGAGCTTCACCAACAATTAATTCGCGTACTTTATCAACGGCATCTCTGTCCTGCCCCGCAAATACGGTTGTAAGTTTATCGGGAATAATAGAATGCTGAAGCGCTGCAGAAATTCCAGGTCTTGCTCCGCCTGCTGCACATCCGCAAACCGAGTTAATTACTACTAAAATAGTTTTATCATCATTTACTTGAAGAGTATTTTCAACTGCTTCCTTTGTGCGCAATTCTTCAAATCCAACGGCGATCAATTCATCGCGCATCGGCTGAACAGCAGTTTCATCGTACATTGGTGGTCTTGTTATTGTGAACATATTTTGTATCCTTTTTTAATAAAATCTTTTTAATTTCTCTTAATCTTAATCTTGTTCATAATCTTAATCGAATTTTAAAGGATTAAGAAAGATCACGATTATGATTAAGATGCTTTGTTAATAAAATCCCAATTCAACTTTTGCCACGTCGCTCATCATATCTTTATCCCATGGCGGATTCCAGACGATCTCAACTCTAACTTTTCCAATTCCCGGAACGGCTTGTAACTTCTGCTGAACTTCAGGCGGAAGTGATTCTGCCACCGGACACATCGGCGAAGTGAGTGTCATGTTTACTTGTAAATTCTTTTCAAGATCGAAGTTCAATTCGTAGATGAGTCCCAATTCCCAAATGTCAACGGGGATTTCGGGATCGTAGCAGGTTTTTAAAGCGCGGATGACTTTCTCCTGCATCTCAACTAATTCTGATTTTTGTGTTGCTACTTCCATTTTTACTCAGTTGAAATTTTTTCTTCTTTATTATTTAGCGCGTTGTGCAACGTATGCCATGCAAGGCTTGCGCATTTTACACGTGCGGGAAATTCCTGTACACCTTGAAAGACCGCAAGTTTTCCCAATGCTTCAATTTCGTTAGCGTCTTTTAAGTTGCCGGTAACCAGATCATGAAACTTTTCAAACAAATGCTCGGCTTCTTCTTTTGTTTTGCCTTTTACAATCGCAGTCATCAGCGATGCGGAAGATTTGGAGATTGCACAGCCGTTCCCGATAAATGAAATATCTTTTACCACATCGTTTTCAAGCTGTAAATAAACGTCTAAATGGTCGCCGCATAAAGGATTATGTCCTTCAGCATGATGATTTGCGTCTTCAAGTTTCTTGAAATTTCTCGGACTTTTATTGTGATCCAAAATTACTTGTTGATATAGTTCTCGTAATTCACTATCCATTAGCCAAATACCTCAAATACTTTTTTTAGCGCATCGGCAGTAAAATCAATTTCCTCTTTCGTGTTGTAAAAGGAAATTGAAATTCTCGCCGTAGCCGGAATTCCAAATCGCTGCATTACTGGCTGCGTACAATGATGTCCTGTACGAATCGCGATACCGTCAAAATCCAAAATGGTTCCAATGTCATGCGGATGAATTCCTTCAAGCATGAATGAAAAAACACTCAACTTTTGATCAGCGGTTCCGATTGGTTTTAACTTTTCAACCGCGGACAATTTTGCGTTTGCATATTCGAAGAGATCCTTTTCGTACGAAGAGATTAAATCCATTCCGAGCTCATTTAAATAATCTATTGCCATACCCATTCCTATAACACCGGCAATGTTTGGAGTACCGGCTTCAAATTTGTATGGCAAGGAATTGTACGTGGTTTTTTCAAAAGTAACTGACTCTATCATATCGCCGCCGCCTTGGTATGGAGGCATATCTTCTAAATATTTTTCTTTGCCGTAAAGAATTCCAACTCCGGTTGGCGCGTAAAGTTTGTGTCCGGAGAAGGCGAGAAAATCGCAGTCAAGTCCCTGCACATCAATTTTAAAATGTTGAATTGCCTGTGCGGCGTCAATCAAGACAGGAATGTTTTTGCTGTGCGCTAGTTGAATAATTTCTTTTACCGGATTAACGGTTCCTAACGAGTTGGAAACATAAACCACCGAAATAAATTTAGTTTTTTCGGAGATCAATTTTTCAAATGCTTCAAAAATGATTTCACCTTTATCATTTATAGGAATCACTTTCAACACGGCTTTTTTCTCTTCGCAAAGCAATTGCCACGGAACAATGTTGGAGTGATGTTCAAGATGGGAGATAATAATTTCATCGCCTTCTTTTATAAATTTTTTGCCGAAAGAAGAAGCGACGAGATTAATCGAATCGGTTGTTCCTTTGGTAATAATTATTTCAGACAATCGTGAAGCATTAATAAAACGCAAAACTTTTTCGCGAGCTTGTTCGTAAGCAGTAGTTGCCTTTTGACTAAGTGAATGAACACCGCGGTGAATATTTGAATTTAAAGTTTTGTAGTACTCTTCTTCTTTTTGAATAACACACAACGGCTTTTGCGTTGTCGCGGCGTTATCAAAATAAACCAACGGTTTGCCATGAACCGTTGTGTGTAAAATCGGAAAGTCTTTTCTGATTTTATGAACATCAAGAAGTTTTAAATCTTTAATCATCTAACTAATTCTTTATAATAATTTTTTCGCAAGCAGCGCTTCCAGATGATCGCGTACTTGCAGCATTGAAATTGAATGAACAACATCGCTCGCAAAAGCATAAATAAGAATTGCTTTCGCTTCTTTCTCCTGAATGCCGCGCGCTTTTAAGTAGAATAACTGATCTTTGTCCAACTGCCCAACCGTAGCGCCGTGTGAACATTTTACATCATCGGCAAAAATTTCTAACTGCGGTTTGGTGTTCACGATGGCGTCGTTTGATAACAAAATATTTTTATTTTGTTGATAGGCGTTGGTTTTTTGCGCGTCTTGACGAACAAAAACTTTCCCGTTAAAAACTCCGCGTGAAGTATCATTTAAAATTCCTTTGTACAATTCGTTGCTTAAACAGTTTGGCTTTGCATGATCGATTGAAGTGTGGTTATCAACAAACTGAGAACCTTGCGTAACGTATAAACCGTTCAATCTGCATTCGGCAAATCCACCGTTAAATTTTGTGTTCACATTATTTCTAACTAACGAACCGCCGAAGTTAATATTGTAAGAAGAAAAATTACTTGCTTTCTCAAGATCAACCGATAAAGTTGAAATGTGAAAAGCATTTAACTGCTCGTCTTGTATGCGAACGTGCTCAACAACCGCATTATCATTGACGATAAACTCGGTTACTTGGTTTGTGAAATAACTTCTGTCGCCGAATCCCGCGTATGTCTCAATTATTTTAACCTGAGCATTTTTGCTTATCAAGAATAAATTTCGCGGTGAGACAAAAATATCATCTGCTTTTGTAACGTATAAAATTTGTATCGGTCTTTCAATTATTGAATTCTCTTCAATAAAAACAAAAGTACCATGATCGGCAAAAGCGGTATTTAACGCTGTAAAGATATTCTTCTCTGCAGAAGCGGTTTTTGAAAAATAATTAAGAACTAGCTCCGGATGCTTTTTTATTGCCTCGGAAATAGTTTCGAGAATCAAACCTTTGGGAAGCGAATCAACATCGGAAAATTCTTTTGAAAAATATCCGTTGACAAAAACCAGCGTGATAAATTCTTTTTTATCGAAAAGATATTTGTTGATGAACTCAGGATCAACTTCGGGAATCGAATCTGCCGGTTTGAATGTTTTGCTTAATAACGGGTTGATGTTCGTGTATTTCCATTCTTCATCTTTTATGGAAGGGAAGTTCAGATTAGAAAATTCTTCAATCGCATCTTTTCTTATTTGATGTAAGGGAAGTTCTTTTTCACCGTTCAAAGTATTTTCGAACGATTGAAATTGTTTGATGAACAATTCCTTCAATTCTGCGGAGGAATTCATATTACACAAGCTCCGCGGCTTCTTCGATTACCCAATCGTAGCCTTTATTTTCAAGTTCCAAGGCAAGCGACTTATCGCCCGATTTAATAATCTTTCCGTTGTAAAGTACATGCACAAAATCTGGAATAATGTAATTCAAAAGTCTTTGGTAGTGCGTAACTACTATTGTTGCGTTCTCCGGCGATTTCAATTTTGTAACTCCGTTTGCTACAATTCGGAGAGCATCAATGTCCAAGCCGGAATCGGTCTCATCAAGTATCGCAAGCTTTGGCTGAAGCACTGCCATTTGAAAAATTTCATTTCGTTTTTTCTCACCGCCTGAAAAACCTTCGTTCACCGAGCGTCTCAACAAATCTTCCGATAATTCAACAAGCGACATTTTCTTTTTAACGAGTGTAAGAAATTCCATCGCGTCAAGTTCTTCTTCACCACGGTATTTACGGATTGAGTTCAGCGCATTTTTTAAAAGAGTTGTGTTTGAAACTCCAGGAATTTCCACCGGGTATTGGAACGCGAGAAAAATTCCTTCGCAAGCTCTTGCTTCGGTAGAAAGTTCAAGTAGATTTTTTCCGTTGAAAAGAATTTCACCTTCGGTAACTTCATAATCTTCTCTTCCTGCTATTACTTGCGCAAGCGTGCTTTTGCCGGAACCGTTGGGTCCCATTATTGCATGGACTTCCCCTTTATTTACCGTAAGATTAATTCCTTTTAAAATTTCTCTTCCGTCAATATTCGCATGTAAATTTTTTATTTCTATCATTCCTAATTCCTTCCGTCGGAGGCGGACTTTAATTCCTAATTTTTAATTCGTAATTCTATCCCACGCTTCCTTCTAAACTTACGCTTAAAAGTTTTTGCGCTTCTACGGCAAATTCCATCGGAAGTTCTTTAAAGACTTCCTTGCAATAGCCGTTCACGATCATGTTTATTGCGTCTTCGGTCGAGAGTCCGCGTTGATTTAAATAGAAGATTTTATCTTCACCAATTTTTGATGTTGTAGCTTCGTGTTCAACTATTGCGGAAGGATTTAACACTTCCAAATAGGGGAACGTGTGAGC
>JALNWB010000217.1 GCA_023231105.1 Ignavibacteriaceae bacterium
AAACTTAAGGAAACGTATTCAATATGTCAATGAACTTTTTGAGAATATAACTTCTCAGAAGAAATACTTGGGATAACTTAGCCCAAGTATTTCTTCTTGACTTTTAACGGAATAACTTTGTGGCGAGATAACTTTGCCACAAGGGCACAAAGGCACTAAATTTTTTTCATTAACTCTTTGTATATTTCAAATGAAAATAACTTTGAATTAGTTTCAGGTTGAAAATGAAAAAAATATGCTATGCCTTTTGTTTGCTCTGCGTAACGTTATCTCCTTTCCTTAGCGCGCAAAAAGTTTTCCACGCAAAAATTGAAGGGGAGATCGATCTCGGATTAGCTCCTTTTGTAAGAAGAGTAATTTCCGATGCCGAATCTCAAGGCGCGCAAGCGATTGTTTTTGAGATCAACACATTCGGCGGCAGAGTTGATGCCGCAACACAAATTAAAGATGCAATTCTGGAAAGCAAAGTTTTAACAATTGCCTTCGTAAAAAACCGCGCAATTTCCGCCGGAGCATTAATAACTCTTTCCTGTAAAAAAATTGCGATGGCTCCGGGAAGTTCAATCGGCGCAACTACGGTTGTTGATCAAACGGGACAAAAGCAGTCGGAGAAATATCAATCTTACATGCGCTCCGAAATGCGTTCTACCGCCGAGAAAAACGGAAGAAGAACCGACATTGCCGAAGCGATGGTTGATGAACGCGTTGTAATTCCCGGTTTAGATGACAGCACAACACTTGTAACGCTCACATCGGCAGAAGCATTAAAATATCAAATCTCAGATACCACAGTTGAAAATCTTTCAAAAGTGTTAGCCGCTTTTGATATTCATAACGCCGTTATTATTGAAGAAAAATCAAATTGGGCGGAAGAATTTGTCAGCTTTCTTAATAATCCGGTTGTCTCTTCCTTACTTATTATGATTGGGTTAGTCGGTCTTTACACAGAAATAAAAACACCCGGCTGGGGTTTTGCCGGAACCGTCTCTCTTATCGCACTCGCCCTCTTTTTTGGTTCTTCATTCATCTTACAGATCGCTTCAATATTTCAAATTTTATTATTTGTCACCGGAATAATTTTGCTGGTCTTGGAAATATTTGTTATTCCCGGCTTTGGCGTTACAGGTATAGCCGGAATATTATTGGTAGTCGGCTCGATATTCTTTTCACTATTTAATGCGGAATTTTATTTTGATTCTAATATTCTTTTCACCGCAATTATTCAACTTGGAACTGCGCTCTTTGCATCAGTCGTAATAATGTTCTTGTTGGTAAAATATCTTCCCAAGACTACAACATTTAATAGATTAATTTTATCCAATGAGAATGCATCACAAGATGGCTTTAGCGCTCATCCTTCTTATGAAAATCTTTTAAATGAAACAGGAGAAGCCTTTACCACACTTCGTCCCGCCGGAACCGCAATAATAAACGAAAAGCGTTATGATGTAGTTACCGCCGGAGATTTTATAGAAAGAGGTTCGCAAATAAAAGTTATTAAAATTGAAGGAATGAGAATTATCGTTCAGAAAATTTAATAAGTTATGCCAAGTAAAAATGTAGGCATGACTTCGTTTCGCCCATTAATTATAAAACCCGCTGCAAGGCAAGATGTGATAAGAGTAAAACTATCATCTTTAAATATTTCATCTAATAATATTCAGGGAGCCACATAATGAAACTAATTATCAGCTTTTTTCTAATAACAATACTATGTGCATTCACTATGCAATCGGATAAAAATAAAATGAACAATCCATTTTTTCAAGAATGGAAGACTCCATTCGGAACGCCGCCTTTCAGCGAGATTAAAAACGAACATTTCATGCCTGCTTATGAAGAGGGAATGAAACAACAGGTAGCAGAAGTTGAAGAGATAATCAACAATAAAGAAAAACCGACTTTCAAAAATACTATTGAAGCGTTTGAGAAAAGCGGGAAACTTTTCACAAAAGTTAATAATGTCTTTAACGCTTTAAACGGTGCGAACACCAATGATACGATTCAGGCAATTGCTCAAAAAACTGCACCCATGATATCAAAACATTTTGATGAAATTTATCTGAATGAAAAATTCTTCGACCGCGTGAAAACTATTTATCAAGAAAAAGATAAACTAAATCTCACTACAGAACAAAAAGTAGTTCTTGAACATTATTACAAAGATTTTGTTCGCGGCGGAGCTAATCTAAATAATGAAGCGAAAGAAAAATTTAAAAAGATAAACGAACAACTTTCCCTTCTCGGTGTAAAGTTTGGCGAAAATATTTTGAAAGAAACAAATGCCGTTGGTTTGGTGATCGATAATAAGGAAGACCTTGCCGGTTTACCTGAAGGAGTAATTCAAGGCGCCGCTGAAACCGCTAAAGGCAAAGGACTTGAAGGCAAGTGGGCTTTTACGCTGCAAAGACCAAGCTGGACTCCGTTCCTTCAATATTCTCCCAAAAGAAATCTTAGAGAGAAACTATTTAAAGCTTATTTAACACGCGGCAATAACAACAATGAATTCGACACAAAAAAGATTTTAACCCAAATGGCTTCTTTACGTGTTGAGAAAGCAGCTTTGTTAGGATATAAAACTTATGCCGATTTCAAATTAGAAATCAATATGTCTAAGAACCCGGAAAATGTTTATAAATTTTTAAACGATTTATGGAAACCGGCGTTAAACAAAGCGAGAGAAGAAGTCGCCGATATGCAGAAGATTATTGATACAGAAGGAGGGAACTTCAAACTACAGCCATGGGACTGGCGGTACTATTCTGAAAAAGTTAGAAATGAAAAATATGCTCTCGATGGTGAAATGCTGCGCCCTTATTTCAAACTTGAAAATGTAATTAAAGGAGCGTTTGGCGTTGCAACAAAACTTTACGGATTAAAATTTATTGAAAGAAAAGATATCACGGTGTATCACCCCGATGTAAAAATTTTTGAAGTTCAGGAAGCTAACGGAAAACATCTTGGAATTTTGTACACCGATTATTTCCCGCGGGATAGTAAGCGAAGCGGTGCATGGATGAGTGAGTTTACAAGTCAGTCTAATATGGAAGGGAAGTACATTTCGCCGGTAATTTATAACGTTGGCAACTTCACAAAACCCACCAAAGACAAACCTGCACTCTTAAGTTTTGATGATGTAAATACCTTGTTCCACGAGTTCGGTCATGCGTTGCATTATTTGATTGCAAGTTCGGTTTATCCATCCGGCAAAAGAGTTCCGGTTGATTTTGTTGAATTACCATCACAGGTAATGGAAAACTGGGCGTCTGATCCAGTGGTTTTAAAAATGTATGCAAAGCATTATAAAACCGGCAAACCGATACCGGAAGCATTGATCAAAAAGATTGTGAATGCCGGGCATTTCAATCAAGGATTTGAAACCGTTGAATACTTAGCCGCATCGTTCCTTGATATGGATTGGCATTCTATTTCAGATACAAACGAAAGAGACGTACTTCAATTTGAAAAAGAATCTTTATCAAAACATGCTTTGATGCCGGAAATTGAATCACGTTATCAAAGCACAAACTTTCAACACATTTTCGCTGATGACGGCTACGCTGCCGGATATTACGGATATGTTTGGGCGGCTGTATTAGATGCGGATGCTTTCGCAGCATTTAAGGAAAAGAATGATGTGTTTGATAAAACTACTGCCAAGGCATTTAGAAATCTTTTACAGAAAGCCGGAAGCGATGATCCAATGGTTCTTTACAAACAGTTTAGAGGAAGAGAGCCGAAGATTGATGCTTTGTTGAAGAAACGTGGATTGAATTAAAGAATTGGTTGACTACTAAAAAATTAATAAAGCCTAAGCGAAAAATTGCTTAGGCTTTTTAATAATAGAGTTAGAAGGCTTATTGCCGGATTAAAACAAAAATTACAAAAGCTCTAAAATATTTGTAGTCTTTGTGTACTGTTTTTGAGTTACTTTCTGCATTCCACCGGTTCTTGCGGGAGCCATCATGCTCATCTCAATTGTCAAATACAAATTAGTTTTTGATCTTTCTACCAATCCTTTAGACAAATTAAAATAGATTTTTCCTTCTCCTGTGTATGACGGCGACTTTACCGTAACTTTTGCTTGTTTAGCTCTCTCGGAAATTTTGTACTGCGACGATAATCCGGCGTCAATAACTGCCAGATTATCGTCGTTATATTTTTCAAAACCAATTATTTTAAATTTTAAAATGTTCGTCATCTCAAAAAACGGGAGCTGAGCGGGCGGATTTGTAAGCGACCATGATGAATCTTTTTTAACTTGATGATCCGGCAACTTTCTAAAAACTTGCGTTAACAACGGACGTAAAGCACCTTCTGATATTTGTTGCTGAAGCATTTTCTTTTCTTCCAAAGAAACAGAATCTTTCAATCCTTGTATTTCTAAAATTTTATTAGCAATTCTATCGGTCCTGAAGAATTCGAGAATTTCACCTTTCGGCGCTACTCTTGCAGTGAATGGATTATTTATGATTGCCTCATAGTTGGCATAATTTTTTTTATCTTCTGCCGTTAATTTGTTGCCGGATTGATACGAGAAAGTTTTTCCATTTCCCGTAGCATCAAGTTTGACGGAAGAAAAAGTAAATTCAATTTCCATCACTCCGTCTTTGTCAACATCTTTAACATTCAGCTTCAACAAATAAGTAAGCGCTTGCTTAATCTTCTGCGAGACGGAAGTATCAGCCAAAATCGATTGATCATCATTGGTAATACTCGTTAAACGGTAATTGTATTCTGAGCCTTTCTTGAATGAATATTTTAAATCAACGGAAGAAAAAGAACCGTCGGTAATCGGAACAGTTTTGATATCCGAAGAATCAAATGCGGTAGAGAATTTGTTTAATTCTTTTTTCGGTTCTTCCTTTTTATTGCACCCGACAAAAAGGGGAAGAAGAAGCAAAGTTAGCACAAGTAGTTTTTTCATTTTTATCCTTTAATAAAGTAAATATTTTTTTCTTTTTTCTTTGAAATTGGAAAACCCTTTTTGATATGATTTGAAAATTTTCTCCGGTGAAGTATCTCTTAAAATCTGTCCTCTTATTTTAGAATCTCCGGAAAGAAGATCAAAAGATTTTTCTCTAAAAGAAAATTCTTTTGGATATAATTTATGCAAAACAGAAATCAAAGTGATTCCGAATTTCACCGATTCAACTTTTCTTTTATCAATTACTTTTATCGAAATACCGTAGCAAAGTTTCTCTTTATACTTTGGATTTACAGAAACATTTGGAATATCTTTCGGTGTAAACGAAGTTTCCGTAAAAGTCAATCCTTTAATTTTGAATTTACGTAGTCCATTCACCAACTGTTTAGCTTTTATAAACGGAGCACCGATAGTTAAGAATGGTTGTGTTGTTCCTCTTCCTTCGGAAATATTTGTTCCTTCAATTAAACAAGTTCCCGGGTAAACGATAGCGGTTTGCAAATCAGTAATGTTGGGAGATGGTTTAATCCATGAGAGATTTAGTTCGTCAAAGAAATAATTTCGCTTCCAGTTTTTCATTTTTAAAACCTCAAGTGTCGCGTGCAAATTATTTCCCAAAAGATTTTCATCGTTAAAATAATTTGCCAATTCACCGAATGTCATTCCGTGCGCAATAGG
>JALNWB010000218.1 GCA_023231105.1 Ignavibacteriaceae bacterium
GACTCGCGTGTGCAAAAACCAAAAAATTTCCTTGCATTTTTCTCGCGTCTCCTCCCCCCACCCCTCCACCGCGAAGCGGAAAAAGAAATGGAAAGGAAATTTTTGGTTTTGCTTCGCCGTTTCGTATTTACTTTTGTTCATAAATTCGGTATGATTTAAATGTAAAGAATCCATACTTTATATTATATTCTATACACTAAATTATAACAAGGTTTAATATGAGCATTGCAAGCAATTTAAAAAAGATTAGAGCCGAAAAGGGCTATTCCCTCGAAAAGGTCGCTCGACTCGCTGATTTGTCGCTCAATACAATTGTAAAGATTGAGAATGGAGTCAATCAAAACCCAACAATCGACACCTTGTCTAAAATAGCCAAGGCTCTCGAAATCAAGGTTGATGACTTGATTCAAAAATGATTATGACAACTAAAGCATCTCTAAACATGGGTCTTAATAAGGCCGGCAAAGCAAAGAAGGATGAGTTTTACACTCAGCTTTCTGATATTGAAAAAGAGATCAAACACTACAAAAGCCAGTTTCGCGGGAAAGTAGTGTATTGCAACTGCGATGATCCGTTTGAGAGTAACTTTTTCAAATATTTTGCTAGTAATTTCAAAGAACTTGGATTAAAGAAACTTATCGCTACTAGCTACAAGCCCTCTCCAATAGCCAACACACAACTCAATCTATTTGGCGAAATTACGAAACTATCGACGCCTAAAGGTCGTCCTAAAATAACCGCAAACAAATTCATTATCAACGAGGTTGATGATATAGACGGTGACGGCGCATTTGATCTGCGTGATATTGCCGAACAACTCAAGGCGAACAAAAACAATGAGTGGACTCCACTTAAGGGCGAAGGAGATTTTAGAAGCGAAGAAAGTATCGAACTACTAAAACAAGCAGATATTGTGGTTACAAATCCGCCATTCTCACTCTTTCGTGAGTATGTTGCACAGCTTGTTGAACACAATAAGAAGTTTCTAATTCTTGGCGATCAAAATGCAATAACCTACAAAGAAACATTTGGTTATATCAAAGAAAATAAATTATGGCTTGGGTATGACAATGGTGGAACGAAATGGTTTCAGGTTCCCAATGACTACAGTATAGAAACTGAATCAAGAATAAAGATTGTGAATGATATCAAGTATTTCAGCATGGGAAGAATCATGTGGTTTACAAATCTTGATACCACAAAAAGACACGAGGATCTTGTTTTGTATAAGAAATATACGCCAGAAGAATTTTCTAAATACGACAATTACGACGTAATAAATGTCGATAAGGTTTCAGATATCCCGATGGACTATGATGGTGTAATGGGGGTTCCGATTACCTTTGCTGATAAATATAATCCAAAACAATTTGAAATATTAGGCATAGCAAATTCTGCGAGATGGATTGGCTATAAGTGCTTTACGATCATTCAGGGTAGAAAGATTTATAATCGTATCTTAATTCAAAAAAGAAAATAATATGAAAATCGACCTACACAGAATCAAAATACGCGAAGTGATAGATGGTTACAAAGATAGCCATGAAGAAGGTGTTGTTGCGTATGGTGGCAAGCTCGATGTTCGTCCGAAATATCAGCGCGAATTCGTCTACAAAGACAAACAGCGCGATGCCGTCATTGATACCGTCAAGAAAGGATTCCCGCTCAATGTGATGTATTGGGTAAAGACTGGGACAGACAGCTTTGAGGTCTTGGATGGACAGCAACGAACAATCAGTATCGGACAATATGCAAATGGCGATTTCTCTGTGGACTTCAATGGTCGCACCGCTATGTTCCATAATCTCACCAAAGAGGAGAAAGATCAGATACTCGATTATGAGTTGATGGTTTATTTCTGCGAGGGTACGGACAAAGAGAAACTTGATTGGTTTAAGATTATCAATATTGCGGGCGAAAAATTAACTGACCAAGAATTACGCAATGCCGTTTATACTGGCTCATGGCTTTCTGATGCAAAGCTCAAATTCAGTAAATCAAATTGTGCCGCATACCTTTTGGCGAATGACGGTGGCGCATTGCTTACTGGCTCGCCGATTCGTCAAGAATATTTGGAAACTGCGCTCTCGTGGATAAATAACGGCGAAGTGGCGGAATACATGGCAAAGCATCAGCACGACAAAAACGCCAATGAATTGTGGGAGTATTTTCAAAATGTTGTTGCGTGGGTACGCAAAGCGTTCCCTAACCACCGCAAAGAAATGGCGAATGTGAATTGGGGCGAATTATACAACCAGTTCAAAGACAAGAAACTAGACGCTAAAAAATTGGAAATAGAAGTTGCGAGGTTGATGCAAGATGAGGATGTGACGAAAAAATCCGGCATCTATCCATTTTTGCTCATGGGGCAAGAAAAATATCTCTCAATACGCGCTTTCAATGACAAGATGAAGCGTGAAGCCTACGAGCGACAAAAGGCGTTTGTGTAAAGTGCCAAAAAGAGTTTGCGCTCGAAGAAATGGAAGCCGATCATATCACACCTTGGCATGAGGGCGGAAAAACAACCGCGCAAAATTGTCAGATGTTGTGCAAACAAGATAACCGCACGAAGTCTGGGAAATAAAATTTATGAAAAAGATCGACAACAAAGAACTAAAGGAAATAATTCAAAGCGGACACATTAACCTACTTGTCGGCTCTGGATGTTCGCTTGACTACCTTACGACGCTCAATGACATTGAAAATCGTATGAACGAAGAAGCGACCAAGGAACAAGCGCAAAAGGATTATTACAAGCTGATCAAAAAATCAAAAGCCGTGCTTGATGAATCACTTGAATCAAGTGTAGACGAAAAAGAAAAGCTAACCAAAACCAGGCAGAATTACGATTCTTTTCTTGGGTTTTGGGCGAATACCATTTCAAGCAGATCGCTACATATCGTAAATAAGCAGGTGAATATTTTCACAACGAATTTCGATATGTTTATGGAAGATTCCTGCGAAAGATTGGGTATTCCCTATAACGACGGATTTGCGGGGCAAATAAACCCTACTTTTAGCGTTGCAAATTTCAATAAAATTCAGAGATACAAGAGTTTGCAGTTTGATAACATTTCAGATATTCCACTTTTTAATATCATCAAACTTCACGGATCAGTTTCTTGGCAGACAAAAGACGAAAAAATTGTTTATTCAAATGGAACACATATTGCCGATGATCTTGACGATAAAGCAGGAGAAGTTTTTGAGCAGGGATATAAAAAGATTGCCGTTATCAATCCAAACGCTGAAAAACATTTTGAAACAGTTCTTGATACGAATTACGCCTCGATGCTGAGGAAATTTACTCTAGAACTAGAGAAAGAAAATAGCATTTTGATTTTGGTTGGATTTTCTTTGGCAGACAAGCACATCAAAAATCTTTTAGACGGCGTGATGAAGTCTAACCCGACTTTGGTGGTTGTCTATTTCTCATATTCTCAATATGACGAGACAAAAGATAAATTTGAAGAAAAGAAACATCCTAATTTATATATAATTTCACCCGAAGTGAACTTTTCTTTTGGGAAATCCACGGACTATCTATCAAAAGTCTTTTCCAATGGTGATGTTTCCAAGCAAAATGATGATGAAAAAGAACAGCTTTAATTTACATGACCAACTGGCTAAAGATTCCGTTTTTAAAATCGGAAGTGTTTTTAGTGTAAAAGGAAAAGACATCATTGTTAAAGTAAATAAAGATAAAAATCTGCCACATCTGTTTTTTGAAGGCAGAACAATCAAAAATGTTTCCGTAGGACTTTCGAACTATGTAAAAATCCTCAAAGGTTTTACGGAAATTATTTGTAAAGTTGAGGGTGAATATCTCGAAGAGGATAAATATCAAGCGAAGAAAAAATATTCAAACGAAAAAGAGAAGATAGAACGTTTTCTGAATGTATCTGTTTTTGGTTTCTACGATAATGAGAAAAAATTTCAGCATGGTATTAAAGAAATGCCCCTTATCGGTAGTGAATGCAAATTGCTTTCACGAGATGAGTTTGAGACTCTTCACCAACTTTCAGACAAAAAAGAGCTTTCAATTCATTTGGGATCATTAATAGATGAGGAAACCCAAAACATTTTTATTTCGGTAAGGAAATTATTCGCTGGGCATATTGGTATTTTTGGCAATACAGGGTCAGGAAAATCCAACACTTTAGCGAAAATGTATACGGAATTATTTAGGTTGAGTAGGTTAAACGGCAACTTCAAGTCAAAATCAAAGTTTGTATTCATTGATTTCAATGGAGAATATTCAAAAGAAAAAAATGATGAGATATTAACGAAAGATAAAATCGTTTATAGGCTAAGGACAAAAGATAACAAGGGTACAAAATATCCGATGGCAAAAACAGAAATTGAAAAACTGGAACTTTTGTCTATTTTACTTGATGCCACGGAAAAAACACAACAACCGTTTTTGCATAGAGCAGTGGAAGGAGGCTGGTTTGATAAAGATAACCCTAATTATCAAAAAGAGATTGAGAGTTTAGAAAAGAAGCTAAAAATAATTCTTGTAAAGGGTGACATAACTTTTAATAAACCGTTTTTGGATAAATTTGTTAGTGATTTTACTAGTCTCGGATTTAAAATTCTTAATGACAACAGAAGTGCTGATGAATTGGGTTACAACGGTACAACAAAAGGATTCTACTTTACTCAAGGAAATACCTACATCAATGACACAAATATAAATACTCATGTTGCAAGCAACGGTTATTTTAGTGTATCTGTTCCCAAAAAACTAAGTGACTTGGATCAAATCCAATTTAAAATACTAGATCAATATTACTTTGAGATATTGAATGGATATGCAAATCAAGAGCACATCAGTCCCTTGATTGGTAGGATGAAAAAAAGATTCAACATGCTCAGTAAGGTGTTTATTATAAAAAAGAGACAAACAAAAGTTAAAAGTCATATTGAGATTCTTGACCTGAAAAATGTAAACTTGGAAATTAAAAAAGTTATACCATTGTTAATTTGTAAGACAAATTACGATGAACAAAAAAACAAGAGAGAAAAAGATAAGGATAACTCACTACATATCATCATTGACGAGGCACATAACATTTTGTCAGAAAACTCCAATAGAGAATCAGAATCTTGGAAAGATTACCGCTTAGAGACTTTCGAAGAAATAATAAAAGAAGGAAGAAAGTTTGGAGTTTTTCTCACAATCGCAAGTCAAAGACCCTCAGATATTTCTCCGACTATTATTTCCCAGTTACACAATTATTTCATTCACAGACTGATGAATGACAATGATTTGAAGGCAATAAATAAAGCAGTGAGTTATCTAGACAAGCTTTCGTTTGATTCAATTTCTAATCTCTCAACAGGTTGCTGTTTTATTGCAGGACAAATGACGCAATTCCCGTTGTCTGTAAAAGTAAAGTTGCTTGATAAAAATGAACAGCCACAGAGTGAAACGGTAAATCTTGATAAATTGTGGAAATCCGACGAAAAAGAGAGTTCCTAATTTCTGTCTCGGGACAGGGAGTCTGTTTTGTGCGCGCACTGGGTGGGTGGGGCAAGCACATATAGATTTGCTTGCGCTTAGCGCAAACCGCTTTCTTGAGTTACCACAGACTC
>JALNWB010000219.1 GCA_023231105.1 Ignavibacteriaceae bacterium
CAATACACCATGATCGGTTAAAGCTACTGCGTGCATACCGAATTTCTTCGCCGCGTTTAGTAAACTATCAACCGTACAAGCTCCGTCTTGCAAGCTGTAGTGCGTGTGATTATGTAAATGGATAAATTCAGACATTCTATTTTTTGTGTAAATGAAAAAGGGAGTTTCTTTTCGAAAAGAAATTATAAAAAAGATTGTTCAAAAAACAGTTGTAATTTTTTTTATTTTTTTTAACGGAAGGAACTTTTAATCAATTGGCGATAAATTAAGCTTGGATATTAAACTAAGAGGGAAATAATGAACACCGAACAAGGAATGACGAAATGAGAAGGATATAACTTCTTCATTTATTATTCCTTGTTCAATATTCGATATTTAAAATTCTTTATTAAAACCTAAATGTTACCCCTATTTTCCATGTATCAAATGTTAGAGGAGAAGCGCTTTTGAAAGGCCAATTCATCTTTTCTTTTCTTAATTCGTACATTGCAAATGAGACGGCATTCTTCAAAAAGAAATCTACAATCGGCGCCGCGTATGGGGATGAACGAAGAATTGATTTAACAAACCGGTCTGTCAATCCGTATCCGCCAAACTCAAGTAACATACTTCCGGCTTGTTTCCAAAAGAGGTAACGGGGAAAGATTACCGATCTTTCATATCCGCAGTTTATGGAAAACACTGGAACGATACTAATTTCTATTCCTGCTTGAGTTGCCGTTCCAAATCTAAATGCTTTGTTATAAAGATTAATATTTGTTGAATCCGTAGAAGACAGAGTTGCTACACTATTTTTAAAAGATATGTTTGACCAGACAAATGAATTTGAACTGTACGGAGTGATAAACATTCTACCGATTTTGTAACTATATCCATAGGTTAATCCTAAACCGAATCTCCACATTTCGGGTGTGAGTTCAATTTTACTATTTGCATTCCCAAAATTCTGTGAAATCCCGCTGACGAAAAACATCTTCTTGTTCAGTTTATAAATATGTGCGTTATATTTTCTTCTGTGCGAATATCCGATTCCGATTTCAGCGGATGGATTATTTTGAAGCGAACTTTTCAAAGATTTCCAGGCAAACTTGGGAGCGCCGTAAAAGACTTCTATCATCGGATCTTTTGCAAATCCGAAATAATTAAAAAGTCCGAAATCATCATAATCCTTCGAATCAAATTGTTCATCCGCTTCGGTTGAGTCTTCTTCTTGTGCAGCTATCGGAATAGAAAAAACAATCGCAAGGATAACCAGAAAAGCAATCTTCTTTAACATAATTTCTCCTAATTAGATTTTTGTGTTAATGTGATATTAGCAGATTTAGTTTCTATGTTTATTTTCCCATTACCGGAACCAACTTTACCTGAAGTTGTAGTCGAGTTAACTGTCTTCTTGATTTCAACCGGAAGATTAGATGAAATGTTCCCATATTCGGCAGATAAATTTACCTCACCGGAATATCCGCCGGGCATTTCTACATTCACGTTTCCATAATCATTTTCAATATCTATTTCCACCGGAACGGTAATGAGTTTTAACTCAACTTGATTTGACTGATCTTTTATAAAGATATTTTTTGAAGAGAGTTCGCGAACAAATACTTTTGAATAATTTGACTGAATGTTCAAATTGCCGGTAATTTTTTCTCCATATATATCAGCGGATGTTCCATCTATTTTTACATCCCCTTTTATGTTCCGCAATTCCATTGGCGAATAAAGACTCTCAATGTTTAAATTGCCTGCAATGTTTTCAAGAACGAGTTTACCGCTTTGTCCTTTTATAAAAATATCTTTGGCGCTTTTTCCCGTAACCGATTTAATAGAAATAGTCGCGTAATCTGCATAAACTTTTACACCGTCAACATCTTTAACGTTGATGGTTCCTCCTTTATTGAGAACATCAACAAAGCCATTAACGTTATCAATCTGCATTGTTGAATAGGAAGATTTGATTGTAAGATCACCGCCAATATCGCTAATAATCTGTTTCCCGGACTTTGAATTAATGGAAGTGTTTTTGGTAATTCCCTTTAAAACGATATCTGAATAATCTCCGTCAATATCGAGTGAACCCGAAAGTCCGTTTATATCAATGTCTGAGTTAATACTTTTAAGGATCAGATTGCCAGCGCAATCTGTAATTTTAATTTTTCCGTAATTGTTTTTGATTTTATTTAGAAGATTACAATTTTTTATTTCGATTGTGTTACCTATCCCGGAAAGTTCAACCTCTCCTCGCATTTCTTCAAGAGAAATTGAACTGTATTGGAAGCCTGATTTGAAGGAATTATTCCTCGGTACAAATATTTCCCCTTCAAGGTCAGAACTTTCATAAAAGAACATCCTGAATTTTATTCCAAGGAAGTATGACCAGGTGCTTTCGTTGCCGATTTTTTTTGATGAAATGCTAAGCGTGGAATCATTTTCGGAAGAAACTACATCAAACGATTTGATGACATTTTCTTCATATTCATCTTTTGAAGAAGAAAAGGTAAATTTTACCTTCACGTAAACTTCATCTTTATCCCATGATTTGATAGTAAGGTGCGCGCCGCCTAAACCCGCAATTTCTATCCTTTGATTCGGTTTAGCCGGAAAATGTTTTTCAACAACTTTGGTTCTTGCCATAGTTGAAAAAGTTAAAGCAAAAATCAAGACGAAGTAAAATGATAAAGATTTCATATATCAATTTCTCCTTCATCGATAATTTCCTGCAGTACTTTCAGTTTGGCGGCATAAAGCTGGCGCAGACGTAATTGCTTTAACGGACTCAAATCCGTTGTTCCCGTTTCACCTTTTATTATTGAAATATTTTCATCAATAAATCTCAACTGTTCTTCTTTCATATTCACAAATGCTTTTACATTCTCGGACTTCTGCGAAGCAAGTTCAAATGAAGGAATAACTTTTTGAAATTCATGAATGGCAGACTGGTAAGCGTTGTCCAACTTCACTTCTTCCGGTTTCATATTGTAGAGTACATTTTTTGCGGTGGTAAAAACTCCGATAGAAGCAAAAATAAAAACGAAGGAAGCAGCTATACCATAATAGAAACTGCGCATATCACTTATATGAAAAAATGCTTTTTTGCGCGGATTAATGTTCCGGTTAATTCCATTCCAGATTTCTTTTTCTTGTTTCTTTGTAGGACTATCATCATCCGAATAAAATTTAGATTTATCTATCATAATTATTTCTCCGATTCATTCCATTTATTTCGTAACCAAACTTTGGTGCGCGTTAAAATTGTTCGCGAAGCGCTTTCTTTTATGTTCAACATTTCGCTTATCTCCGCATGCGAATATACTTCAATTTCATAAAGAATAAAGACCATCCGTTTAGCTTCGCTCAATTCCATCAACCAATCCTTCATCACTAATTCCCACTGAAGATCGCTGTCTTCCATCTCCGAAGCAATTTCAACTTCATCAACGGATATATTTTTAATTGAATTTGCTTTTCTGAAATCCATCTTCATTTCATTAATGGCGATCTTGAACAGCCAGGTTTTAAAAAGAGAGATGCCGTCAAACTGATTAATATTTTCATAAGCTTTTATGAATGCTCTCTGCACCCAGTCTTCAACTTTTGAATTATCAATAGAGAATTGCTTCATAAACATGAAAAGCGGCGATACATTATTTTTGTAAAGCTCTTTAAAAGCATTCCGGTCTCCGTTTTTTATACGTTTAACCTGGTTTATTTCTTCAAGCATAAAGATTTATTTTGTTTGATTATTAGATGCCGTGGAATAACAAAACGCTACAACAAAAATAAAGTTATTTTATTGATTTGAAGCTAATAGGGTAGAAAGGATATCTATAGAAAAGAGTCAAGATAAAATTTTGGTGTTGTCCGAAATTTTCAGTTGTTTTTTTCAAAATCTCTTTTTGAAAAATGAAAAAATACTCCGTTTTTCCACAGTTATGAAATTGGAAAGAATTTCCGCTACTTCCGAAGTTCGCAGATAACCGTAAGATTTATGTGGATTCCGGTCTCCCAAATTGGAATAGTTATTTTTTACTAATTTGTCAATAACTTTTACACCGTTTAAGTTACTTTTATAAATATCCGAAAGTGTATGAACGAGTGCAATCGGATCCTCCTGATCGCTTAAGTTATACCAATTCTTTTTAATGTTTTCAGGCACTTTTAATCTGTTGTGGAAATTATGGTTATGCTCGGTTTCAATTTTCTTCATCACATATTTCTGCCCGAGTGGTGAGCCAAGGGTTACAAGCGTATCAATAGAAATTCCGTCTAATTTATCTATCAATGCGTCATGCGAAATCATAGAGCCCATAGAATGCGCAATAAGTAAGATTTGTTTATGCTTATGTTTCTTTAAAACATTAGTTAAGCGTTCCATCATTACTTCTTTTATCAGCCGTTTTTCTCCTTGGTAATAAAAGTCAACTTGAGAAAAATATGCTTCAAGTTCTTTCAAGTTGTAATGAACAAATAAGTCGGTTATTGTGGGATACTCTAAAGACATCACCCCGTTGACAATTATTTTTTCATAATATTTTTCAAGATAATCAACAGCTTTTTTTCTTAAACCGGGGATTTCATTGGTAAAAAGGTTTTGCTCAGCAGCATATTTTTCTTTTTGAAAAAGAGAGTTTTTATTATTGGTTTCATCCGGAAGAATGGGTTCTTTATTAAGAATATCCGCCCAGTAAACAAGTTCAAAATCAAAATTTTGTTTGGGGAAATTAAGTTTATTTAATCCTTCATAAATACTTTTCTCCCACCATTCTTTAAGAAGATTTTTAGTTGGCTTGTTGCCAATTCCATGTATGCCTATTATTACTTTTGACATAATTTGCTTGAAAATTTAAATGGGCTACATAAACATACCAATTAAAATCAAAAACTCATCATTAAAGGAAGACTTAAAAAACTTTCTAGTTTATTTCCGCATACATTCCTCGGAACACTCCCGAGCGTTGTCTAGAAAGCAAACTACACTTTAAAAGGAGGGAATGGTAAATCATATCATTTGAGCAGGTGTTCTACAGTTGATAAAATTTACGTAAGCATTCCAAATAAAATTCGACTTCATTCATTATATTGGTTCCATGAAAAAAATATTTTTTTACAAAAAAAGGTAAGAAGATTGACTTTAATACAACGATCAAGTTGGGCAGTTGCTCCACCGCCATAAGGCGGAGGGGAGGAAAGTCCGAACTCCACAGAGCAAAGTGCCGGATAACGTCCGGGCATCAATTTTTTGATGACGGAAAGTACCACAGAAAATATACCACCTCGATGTAAGTCGAGGAAAGGGTGAAATGGCAGGGTAAGAGCCTACCGCTCTAAAAGTAATTTTAGAGGTTCCTGTAAAGGAAGTGACTCTCGACTTGTCGGGATGTCATCAAGGCAAACCCCACTTGGAGAAAGGTCAAATAGGAAAGTTTCCCGCCCCGGCGGGACGAGGCTGCTCGCTTTGATTAACTTTCGGGTAGACCGATCGAGGGTTGAAGTAATTCAACTCC
>JALNWB010000220.1 GCA_023231105.1 Ignavibacteriaceae bacterium
CTTTTACAATTTCTTCAACTTCTTTTACGGCAAGCTCTTTGTTTTCGCCCCAGGTCAATCTTCTGTCAAGATGAATTTTTGCGAAATCCGCAACCGCACAAAGCGAAGGACTTGAAGAAACAAATTCAGAAATAGTTACAGAGCCTTTACCAAGAAATTCATCATACGCCAATCGTTCATTTAGTTTTTCAATTTCCAACGCAGCACGAGAAGCCATATAAATAGCATTCTTTCCTCTTTCCGGTGCGGAGCCATGTGCAGAAATACCAAAGAAAGAAACTTCAATTCCCATTCTACCACGGTGTCCGCGATAGATATTCATGTTGGTTGGTTCTGTAACGATGACGCAATCCGGTCTAACATTTTCTTCTTCAACAAGATATTTCCAGCAGAGGCCATCACAGTCTTCTTCCATAACCGTTCCGGTAACAAGCAGAGTTATATCATTTGTTAAGCCAAGTTCTTTTAAGATTCTTCCGGCAGTAATCGCGGCGATTGGTCCCCCTTTTTGATCAACGCTTCCCCTACCATGTACAAAGCCGTCTTTAATTTCTCCGCCAAGCGGATCGAAATTCCAATTTTGCAAATTTCCTAAATCAACCGTGTCGATATGCCCGTCAATCGCAATAATTTTTTTCCCGTTTCCAATTCTTCCGATGATATTTCCGAGTCCATCGATTTTTACTTCATCAAATCCGGCTTCTTCCATCATTCGTTTTAATTCAAAGATGACGTTTTTTTCTTTTGAACTAAGGGATTTTATTTTAATTAGTTTAGAAAGATTTTCTGCGGTGTATTGTTCATATTTTTTAGCGAGGTCAAGAATTTGTTTGGCGAGTTCCATTCTGGTTTCCGTTTTTAATTGTTATTCGGGATGCGGCGTGGCGGGAATGTCAGCCGTAGTGGTGAAGGGCAATATTGATTTACAGATTTCACTTAAAAGTAAATTTTCATAATTGGATAACAAACTTACAAATTCTCTTATAATATTTATAGAGATTGTTTGAAATATTCTCACTAATTTTGAGCAGAAAATTCTAAATGCAAAAAAGTCGAGATCAAATATTTTATGGTTAAACACTCTGAAGGAACAAATTCATGTCCGATCAAATGACCCCAATCCCGCTTAACCAGCTTTTTGATTGGATGATAACCGAATACAAAAACGAAAAAACTATCTTCGGCATCCACAAATCAAATTTCTTTTTCAAGAAAAACTCATCTCAAATAAAAATTTTCAACGAAGCATTAGAAATGCCCCTCGGACCCGCCGCCGGTCCCCACACACAACTTACACAAAATATTATTACTTCTTATTTAACAGGCGGAAGATTCTTTGAACTGAAGACCGTGCAAATTCTTGATGAGTTGAAAGTGGATAAACCTTGCATCGACGTGCAAGATGAAGGGTATAACGTTGAGTGGTCGCAAGAATTAAAGCTGGAACAGTCGTATGACGAATATTTAAAAGCCTGGTTTTTATTGCCCGTCTTAAAAGAATTGTTCGGTTTTTCCGAAGGAGAAGAAAGGGGATTTGTGTTTAACATGAGCGTTGGGTATAATCTTGAAGGGATTAAAACCGACCGCATGAATAATTTTATTGAGAATTTAAAAGATTCATCAAGGAACGAAAAGTTTCTTCAATATAAAGATGAATTGATTGCAAAGTTGAATGATGAGAATGTTCGCCAAATACTGAGACAGTCAATTAATCGCGAAATCAATTTTGATAAAATGATAAGCAATCTTCAAAATATTTCGCCGAATATCTCGCAATCGGTAACGCTTTCAACAATGCATGGCTGTCCTCCCGCAGAAATTGAAGCAATAGCAAAGTATCTTATTAAAGAAAAAGGTCTTCACACTTATGTTAAATTAAATCCTACGCTTCTCGGTTATGAAAAAGTGACTTCTATTCTTCATCAACTTGGATTTCATTACATAGAATTAGATCGTGCCTCTTTTGAGCACGACATTAGTTTTGCCGACGCTGTTCCCATGTTAAAACGATTGCAAACTTTTGCCAAAGTACACGGGAGAGAATTCGGCGTTAAACTTTCTAACACGCTCGGAGTGAAGAATAAAAAGAAAGTTCTCGTCGGAGACGATATGTACATGTCGGGGCGATCGCTATTTCCGCTTACAATTAAGGTCGCTCATCTTCTTGCTGAAGAATTTAACAGTGATTTGAATATGTCGTTTTCGGGCGGCGCAACCATCAACAATGCGCAGGAAATTATTGACTGCGGTATTTCTCCCGTGACTTTAGTTACCGATTTACTGAAACCCGGTGGTTATGGTCGGCTTTTCCAAATGGCTGAAAGGATTGAGCAGAACGATTCGTTCGCTAAAAAGATTGATGTTGACAAAATTAAAATTCTGGCCGATAATTCTCTCTCAGACGATAACTATAAAAAAGGGAAACGAGCAATCAACAGTGTTAAAGTTCCAACAAAGTTAGAGCCGTTTGACTGCTACGTTGCACCGTGCGAAGAAGCGTGTCCGATCCACCAAGATGTGGCGACATACATCCGCTTAGTTGAAGAGGGGAAATATAATGAGGCATTTGAAGTTATCATTTCGAAAAATCCGCTGCCGTTTATTACCGGCTATATTTGCGATCATCAATGTCAGGCGAAGTGTACGCGGTGGGATTATGACGATCCGGTGAAAATTAGAGAGATGAAAAAGATTGCGGCACAGTTCGGTTATCAAAATTATTTTGATAAAATTTCTACTACCACTAAATCGAGCAACAGCAAGGTTGCTATTATTGGCGCGGGTCCCGCAGGTTTGTCGTGCGGATTTTTTCTTGCAAAAGCCGGACTTGATGTTACCATTTTTGAGAGAAGTACACGCGCGGGCGGTACGGTGCAAAATGTTATTCCCGATTTTCGCTTGCCCCAATCTGCTATTGATGCCGACATCGAATTTATTAAAAAACACGGTGTGAAATTTCAATTTGGAACAGATGAAAACTTTTCGATTGAAAAATTGAAAGCTGACGGATACAAATATATTTTTATCGGGATCGGAGCTACAAAATCAAATCCGATAAAGTTAGATGGAGAAAATGAAAATATTTTAAATGCGATAGAATTTTTGTGGCATTATAACAACAAAGAAAAAACTCCACTCGGTAGAAACGTTGCAATTGTTGGTGGAGGAAACTCAGCGATGGATGCTGCACGCGCTTCCAAACGCATTGCCGGAGTTGAAAATGTTTACATCGTTTACCGCCGTACAAAAGAGTTTATGCCCGCGGATAAAGAAGAACTTGACGCTGCATTCGAAGACGGAGTACTATTTAAAGAGCTTCTTCTTCCAATTTCATATAAAAATAAAATATTAAAATGTCAAAAAATGAAATTAGATGAAGTTGGAAAAGACGGACGAAGAAGTGTTATTCCCATCGACAATGAATTTATTGAGTTAGAAATTGACAGCGTTATTTCTGCAATCGGTGAAAGTGTTGATTATGATATTCTTTCTCGAAATAAAATTACTGTTGACAAGAGAAATAATATTCTTATTGATAAAACTTCAAACGAGACTAATCTGGAAAATGTTTTTATCGGCGGCGATGCTTACCGTGGTCCTTCAACAGTTGTGGAATCTATCGCTGATGGAAAGAAAGCAGCGGAAGCAATTCTGAAAAAAGAAAACGCCGCACTCTCAATTCGAAATAGTTTTTCTCACTTATTCGATAAATCAATTTTGTTTGGAAACGTTAATGATAAAAAAGGAATTGTTGGTGGAACAAAAACCGAAGCGCACGATGAAGCAAATCGATGTTTGAGTTGCAGTTTCATTTGTAACAAATGTGTTGATGTTTGTCCGAACCGCGCGAATGTTGCGATTAAGATCGACGGTTTTAGAGATGCTTTCCAAATTTTACATATTGACGGAATGTGCAACGACTGCGGAAATTGCGAAACCTTCTGCCCTCACATCGGTGCGCCGTACAAAGATAAAATAACGTTATTCTGGAGTGAAAAAGAAATGCGTGAAAGTAAAAATGATGGATTCTACTTTTCAAAAAGAAAGGAAATGGCTTCCGTTCTTTTCAAAAAAGAAAATAAAATAACCGAGTTTGAAATTGATCCTATTGATGGTAACATACGAACAGTTGTTGGAATCATTAATGAACTGGAACTCAAACTTATTTCCGAAACTTTTAAAAATCATAGTTATTTAATTTTATAAAAATTTGGCGGCAAAATGATTATCTTAAAAAACGCGACCGTTATTCAACTTTATCCAGCGCAAGTTACAACCGGAGTTGATGTTGTAATTGAAAATGAAGTTATCAAAGCAGTTGGAAAAAATATTGCAGAGAAATACAAGGCTGATAAAATTATTGATGCTTCTCATAAAATAATTGCACCGGGAATTGTCTGCGCACATAATCATTTTTATTCGGCACTTGCAAGGGGAATTCTTGCGGACATTCAACCTTCCACCGACTTTATTAGTATTCTTAAAAATTTGTGGTGGCGGTTGGATCACGCGCTTGATGAAGAATCGCTTTATTACAGTGGAATCATCGGCGCACTGGAAGCGGTTAAAAGCGGAACAACTTCCGTTATCGATCATCATGCTTCTCCCTCATTTATCAAAGGTTCGCTTTCAATTCTCCAAAAAAGTTTTGAGCAAGTTGGTCTGCGTGGAATTCTTGCTTACGAAATTACCGATAGAAACGGTTCCAAAGGAATGCGCGATGGAATTGAAGAATCGGCATTGTTCATTCAGAAAATCCAAAATGAAAAAACTGAAAACAAATTGCACTTGATTGAATCGGCAATTGGCGGACATGCTCCATTTACATTAGATAATAAAGCACTTCAACTGATGGCGGAAGTTGTTGCGGCAACTAAGAGCGGAATTCATTTGCATGTTGCCGAAGACAATTATGATTCTTCTTTTTCACATCATCATTATGGTAAAGATATTCTTGAACGACTCGAAGAGCATAATTTGCTGAGTGAAAAATCAATTCTTGTTCACGGAGTTCATCTTACAAATAACGATTTGGAAATTCTTAATCGGCACAATGCTTTTCTCATCCACAATCCGCGCTCAAATATGAACAACAGCGTTGGTTATATGGATCAACTGCATCAAGTAAAGAATCTTGGAATCGGAACCGACGGCATTGGTGCAAATATGTTTGAAGAAACAAAATTTGCGTTCTTCAAAAACCAGGAGGTTAAAGGAAAATTATCGTATCCTGATTTTATGAAAATTTTGCAAAATGGAAATGAGATACTTAACCGATATTTCAATTTCTCTTTTGGAAAAATTGAAGAGGGTTTTGCTGCCGATGTTGTTCTCCTTGATTATCAAGCTCCAACACCGCTGCAGAGTGAAAACCTCGCGGGACATTTTCTCTTTGGTTTTTCTTCGCGCGATGTTGAAACCGTTATCATCAATGGAAAAATAGTTTATGAAGAAAGACATTTTGCTTTTGACACCACCAACATTTATAAAGAAGCGCAA
>JALNWB010000221.1 GCA_023231105.1 Ignavibacteriaceae bacterium
AAATAGAAGACAACAAACTCATCATCACAATTGAATTGCAAAAGCCAACACCCAGCGCATCCGGTAAAACATTAGTTGTAGCGACTACACATGGAAACACCCAAACACAATGCATCATTGACGGTAAGCCTGTTGTAATCGGGCTGAATGCATACATTAAAAAATAATTATGAATCATCTGTGGCATTGGCATTTGCATTCATCGGAGCTTATGTTGGTGCTTACGTTCGCAAGCTATTATTTACTCGTTTCTAAATAGAGTCAAGTGAAAAATAATCCTATGCTGCCAAATATATAAATGAAAGCAATTGACATGAAAATATTATTCGTGATTCTATTTCTTTTGACTGGCGTGCACACTATTCAACCTCAATCCATGCGTCCAATAAGAGATAGTATTGGCTTATGTTGGAATGCCGATGAAATGAATTCTTTTATTGAGTTCTTATCCAAAGAAGCAAAGCCTTCACAAGAATATTCATCAAGTAATTTAATCGGAGGTATTTCCGTACACGATGATTATCTCTATGCTGGCAAAGTTTATTTCCCGCTATTCAGTAAGATAAAAGCAAAAGAAGTTGTAATCTTCGGAGTAACGCACGGAACTGTGCGCAAAGAAATAAACGATCCTAAAAACATTTTGATCTTAGATGAATTTGATGAATGGCAAGGACCGTATGGAACGGTTGCCATATCACCATTGCGTAAGTTGATAAAAACGAAATTACCCAAGCAAGACTATTGGGTCAACAATAAAGCTCACAGTATTGAACACTCCATCGAAGCATTAATTCCTTTTCTGCAATATTATAACCGTGATGTTAGAATAACGCCCATAATGGTAACACAAATGCCGTTTGAAAGAATGGAAGAAGTGAGTGACAACCTTTCAAAGATAATTTTAGATTATATAAAAACAAATAATCTTACTCTCGGCAAAGATATCTTCTTTTTAATATCGAATGATGCAGATCATTACGGGGAGGATTTCAATAATGTACCTTTCGGTATGGACGAAGGGGCTCATAAAAAAGCTACCGATAATGATCGAATAATAATAAAGGAAGACCTTACTGGCGAAATTAATCCATTGAAGCTGCAAAAGCTTACAACAGAATTATGGCCAGACGCTGAAAATAAAAAACCAATCCCCATTTGGTGTGGAAGATATCCGATCGTATTCGGATTGATGACAATTTCCGCTGTTACAAATTCTATAAGAGGAGAACTGTTCCAGTATTCTGATACGTTCACAGAAAAAGTTTTACCCATTAAAACCACAAGTATGGGCTTGACAGCAGTCTTCTCGCTGAAGCATTGGTGCGGATTTTTTTCGCTTGGGATTTATTCTGATCAATAGATGAAGATATATGTGAAATTGAAGCCGACCATCACGATCGGCTTATTCAACCATAGCATGCTTGAGTCTTTTACAGTTGCCAACGAAGAGCCTCGTGCTTTTCGTTACGTTAAATTTCAGAAGTGATTGCAAAATAAGGTCTTCAACTATTCTTTTATATCACTTGGCAAGAAGTGAAAATATTATTATGTTTATGTATAATAAATATTGAGGAATGAGGTGACTTTATGTCTTCTTTAGCTTCCCATAGAAAAAAAAACAGCAAACAAGGGTTTGCCTTCTGGCCATGTATCTTTTCAAAAAATATTTCCCCAAATACAACTCCAACAAAAGTACAATTTTTAAATCAAATTAAAATAGTTCAGTGTCCGAACCATCATCACAAAACATTTATAGATAAAGACAAAATTGTTATTGACTCAGCAAATGAGCAGCGGGAATTTCGACTATAGTCTTATTCTTTATTGTTCATTTACAGATAAAATGCTTAATAGCTAAGTGAAGAATATTCAATAAAACAAACATATTTCGATACTTAGCAATAATAATGTTTTTTACATAGTAGACATATACATGCCGTTCAGTCGGATGGATAAATTTGGTTGCTGATTTGCTGCTCCGGAGGCAATAATGTCAATTTAGATTGCAAAAGCTGATAGGTAAAAACCAACTTCAGCATTGGTACAACTACTAATGGGTAGATAATGGACAAATTCAGATGATTTTCTGACATTGAAATCAAATGGATTTGTAATCTATATATGATTTAACTGAGATTCCACACATGATCGGTAAAAGAACAAAACTAAGGTTACGGAAGCGCATCGTGACGATATTTGTCATTGCTGTTCTGTTTCCCTGTTTGTTTCTCGGTTACCTGGGACTAAAGTCCATTAAGCAAGAAAAGCAATGGCAGCAACAACTTGTGCGTGAAAATCTTGAGAAATCACTTTCACTGACGATTGACCAAATTGAATCGGCATTTGACGATCAGATTCGTACAACACTTCGCCAAGTATCACCTCCGACCCAATTGACTGCAGCTTACATCACCTCTCTACGAAAATTGAAAATGCAATCTGCTTTCGTGCATGGTGTTTTCCTACTCAATAAAGAGTTGCACTTAGTATTCCCAAAGACTTCTCGGAACGCAGAGGGGGTTGAAATAAAAAACATGAGTACGTTGCGTCTACATGAAAACGAACATCTTCATGCTGGTGATCTTCTTGAGGTTCTTGGGAAACTCGATGAAGCTCTGAATGAATATCAAAAAGGTTTTTCTTCCAAACCATCAGAATCTGTTCATTCCGCGTTACTCTCACGAATAGCTCGCTGCCAGTTTAAGAAGGGTGACTATGAGAATGCCCGAAGAACTTATCAGAGAATCATCAACGAGGATAACAATCAATTCTACGGTGAGGGAATGCCGTACGTTATGGTGGCGTATCTTCAACTTCTAGAGATAGCGGAAACAAAAAATCTATCCTTGGATATGAACAGTCATCTACTTGACTTCTACATGATGTTAGTCGAGCATTCCGATAAACTTGAACAACCACAATACAGGTTCTGTCTTGATCAGGTACAATCACGTCTGCAGCGTCAACAGCAGTTTCTGTCCCAATCTCAGCGAGCTACGCTGAACTCTATTATAAGTTTTGAGAAAGAAAATGAGAATGAACAAATATTTCAAGATTTTCTTCAAATAAATGTGCTTCCGGAAATCAAACAAGAAATCAACTCAAAATGGGACGGGAATTCACGATTTAATAATTCAGATGAAAGAAAAGATATTTTATATAAATCTGTGCAAGCTGATAGTTCTATATGGACAATTGGAGTGTGTATCAATAATGACTCTAAGTCTTCTATCAGATTTATCTGTATCATGATGCGAAGTAATGCACTTACCAATACTGCCTTAGTAGTACTAAAAGAATCTCAACCGAGCGAAGAAGTTCGCATAGCGTTGGTTGATTCAGCTGAGCGTATTCTCTTTCCTACCGGATTATCAGCAGCGACTATTGTGCTCAGCAAATCATTCTCTAGATTTGAAGAAATTGCTTCAGGGTCCAAGTTGGCATTGGTTGCAATTGGAGAAAATCCTCTTGAAACAATATCATCAAGAAGCTTGATGATCTATTATATTCTTCTAGGTGCGGTCATTATTCTAATTGTTTTAGGCATCGTATTCATCTTTCGGGACATTTCAGTAGAGGAACGAATTTCGGAAATGAAATCTGAATTTATTGCAAACGTTTCCCATGAGGTAAAAACTCCTATCGCTACAATTAGAACACTTGCTGAGAACCTGAATGAAGGTTGGGTTACTGGTGAAGAAAAACAGAAAGAGTACTTTCATTTGATAGAGCGTGAAGCCAAGCGTCTCACTCATCTTGTTGAGAACATTCTCGATTTCTCACGAATCGAAAAAGAGAAGAAAACTTATCTTATGGAAACTGCTTCTCTTGGTGATGCAACGAAGAAAGCAATTGAGCGTTTCCGTTTACTAGTTGATGGGCATGGAGTTATAATAAAAGAAAATATCGAAAACGATTTACCATTATACATGCTTGACTCGGAAGCGTATGAACAAGCGTTATTGAATCTGTTGGATAATGCCGTAAAGTACTCACGTGAGGATAAAGTCGTTGAGGTTTCTGCCAGACATCAAAATGATTCTATTGTAATTGAAGTATCCGACTATGGTATAGGAATAAGCAAGAAGGATATTGAAAAAATCTTTGAGAAATTTTTCCGAAGTCCGATACCGGATGGGAGAAAAATTCCAGGGAGTGGTATAGGGTTGACCCTGGTGAAAGATATCATCGAGGCGCATGGGGGAACGATAGAAGTTGAAAGTGAACTGGGCAAGGGAAGTACATTTAAACTTTCCTTTCCGCTTTCAAATGATAAAAAACAAAAGTCCGATGGATAACAAAGCAATAATTCTTGAGAGGAGATAAAATATGTCTACAATTTTAATTGTTGAAGACGACGAAACAATGCTTAAAGGTTTGCGCGATGCTTTTGAACACAATGGCTTCAAGGTTTTGTCTGCTACGGACGGTGAAAGCGGTCTGCAGCTTTCCGAAACAAGTGAACCTAGTATTATAATACTTGACGTGATGCTGCCACGAATTGATGGATTTGACGTTTGTCGTACTTTGCGGAAGCGTGGTGTTACAATTCCTATTATTATGCTCACTGCCCGAGCAGAAGAAATTGATAAAGTGGTTGGACTCGAGATCGGTGCCGATGATTATGTTACTAAACCATTCAGCACACGTGAATTGCTGGCGAGAGTAAAAGCACATCTTCGACGAACAACAGAAAAAGTTTTATCATTCGAGCGTTATGAGTTTGGGAATGTTTCACTTGATTTTGCAGCATTCAAAACTTTTAAAAATAAAAAACAAATTGACTTGACCTCCACAGAATATTCTCTCATGAAGGTCCTGATCAAACATCGCAACGAAGTAGTTCCCCGCGAAAAAATTCTGAATGAAGTATGGGGTTATGATGCTTATCCAAGCTCACGCACAGTGGATAACCATATTCTAAACTTGCGGCAGAAACTGGAAGACAATCCTCAAAAGCCGGAATTTATTCACACGATCCATGGTCTGGGATATAAATTTGTAGGATGATGAGGCAATGGAAATGGACTGTTTATATTCTTCGAATGAAGAGAAATTTTCCCAGACATTTTTTGACAAAAAAAAACAAAAATTTACATCAATCCGACAATGGTAGATTAATCATAAAGTATTTTGTAGTGAAATTAGTTTATAATAAGTGAACTGCTTGAGGAGATATAAATGAAAAAATTCGTGAGAATATTTCTTGTTATAATTGCTCTGTGTGTTCTGACCTCAATTGCCGTTGCACAGCAGAACAAATCAGAGCAATTATATCAACAAGCATTATTTGATATGGAAGGGAAAGGTGACTACGCAAAAGCCATCGAGTCGTTTACTTTAGTTATGACTAAATTCCCTAAAGAGAAAGCTACTGCGGCAAAGGCACTTTTAAATATTGGACGATGCTACGAAAAACTTGGAAAGAATGAAGCACAGAAGGCCTATGAACGTATAATTAAGGACTTTAAAGATCAAACACTGGTGGTAGCGGAAGC
>JALNWB010000222.1 GCA_023231105.1 Ignavibacteriaceae bacterium
ACAACAGGCGTTGGCAAAACAGAACTCGCACGCGCGCTTGCAGAATTTCTTTTTGATGATGAACATGCGATGATTAGAATTGATATGAGCGAGTACATGGAAAAGTTTTCCGTCTCGCGATTGATCGGTGCGCCTCCAGGATATGTTGGTTATGAAGAAGGCGGACAGTTAACCGAAACTGTTCGACGCAAACCATACTCCGTTGTTTTGCTTGATGAAATTGAAAAAGCGCATTCCGATGTATTTAATATTTTACTGCAAGTGCTGGATGAAGGAAGGTTAACCGACAACCAGGGAAGAACCGTAAATTTTAAAAACACGATTGTAATCATGACTTCCAATCTCGGCTCACATATTATTCACGAACATCTTGAACGGATAAATGAAGAAAATATTCAGCAGATAATGGGAAATCTGCGGATGCTGCTCAGCGATTTACTGAAGAAGACTATTCGTCCTGAATTTCTTAACCGCATTGATGATATTATTCTTTTTAGACCACTGACAAAAAAAGAGCTCCGTAAAATTGTTGATATTCAAATTGAAAAAGTCCAAAAGATGCTACGCGATAAAAACATTGGTATGGAACTAAGCGATGACGCAAAAGATTGGCTTGCGGAACTCGGTTATGATGTTGCTTACGGTGCGCGACCGCTTAAAAGAATAATTCAACGCTATTTGATCAATCCCCTTTCGCAGGAATTATTACTCGGAAATTTTTCCGGCGGCGATACTATTTTAGTTGAACAAGGAGAAAAAGGAAATTTAATTTTTAACAAATCCCCGGAGTAAAAGAAACTTAGTGGTGCAGCCCGGCAATTTTAAACTTCATTTTACAGCAAAGTTGACTTCACCTGTTTTTGTTTTTCTCCTCTTTCCTTCTTTTAAATATTTCTTCTTATTTTAGAACAATCATTTATGAAAGGTATTTCAATGAAAAATTTTATTTTATTACTTATCGCTCTCGCGTTTATTTCAAGCACCTATGCCCAAGTTAAAAACCAGGGAGTTTTTGTAAAACCAAAAAGCGAATACTACGAAGCAAATAAAAAAGCCGTGGAAGAGTTTAATAAAAAACCGGCTCAAGATAGCAAAGCGTTCAAAGTTGATTTTACAGGATTGGATTTACCAAAATTAAAAAGTGAATTCAAATATGAATGGCACAACGATCCGATTAATCAAGGCATGACGGGCACTTGCTGGGATTTTTCAACCACCTCTTTTTTTGAATCGGAAATTTACCGCATCAACAAAAAGAAAATAAAACTTTCTGAAATTTATACCGCTTACTGGGAATATGTTGAAAAAGCCCGCCGCTTTGTTCAGGAAAGAGGCAACTCAGCTTTTGCAGAAGGTTCAGAAGGTAATGCGGTTAAAAGAATTTGGAAACAGTACGGCGTTGTTCCCGCATCGGCTTATAGCGGAATGCTGCCAGGACAGAAAGTCCACGACCACAGTAAATTGATCGATGAAATGAACAGTTATTTGCAAGGATTAAAAACTTCAAACGCCTGGAACGAAGAAGAAGCGCTCTCGACAATTAAATCAATTCTTAATCATTATCTTGACGTTCCTCCAACAAAATGTACCTATGAAGGAAAAGAGTTTACACCGAAAGAATTTTTAGATAAAGTTGTAAACTTAAAACTTGATGATTATATCGACATTATTTCATTAATGGAAAAACCATACTACACCAAAATGATGTACAACGTTCCGGACAATTGGTGGCTTGACAGTTCTTATTATAATGTTCCGCTTGATGAATATATGAGCATTATAAAAAACGCTATCCGCAAAGGTTACACGATGGCGATAGGCGGCGATGTTTCGGAACCGGGAATTGAATCACACGTAAAAGTTGCAATGATTCCAACGTTTGATATTCCTTCCGAATACATTGATGAGAACGCAAGAGAATTTCGCTTTGTAAACAAAACAACAACGGATGATCACGGAATTCATCTTGTCGGTTATTTAAATAAGAATGGAAAAGATTGGTACTTGATAAAAGATTCCGGTGCAGGCGCATATAACGTTGAAGATAAAGGATACTATTACTATTCGGAAGATTATGTAAAGCTAAAAATAGTTGACTTCTGCGTACACAAAGATATGGTTGAAGATATTTTAAAGAAGTTTAAATAATATATCTTAAGTTTCACTTAGGAAATAATGAAATATGAAAATGAATTACCTTGAACGAATTACTTTTGAAAATGATAAGAGAAGCGGGAAACCTTGTATCAGAAATCTTCGCATTACCGTTTATGATATTCTTGATTATTTGGCTTCAGGAATGAATATCGAAGAAATACTTGATGATTTTCCTGAACTTACTAAAGAAGATATTCTTGCAAGTTTAAGCTTTGCTGCTGATAGAGAAAAGAAATCTTTGATCTTGCACGCATGAAACTGCTTTTAACCAATTATCCTCACTATTAATCTTGATTTAATATGAACACAATCGAACTTATCCGAAAAAAACGTAACGGAGAATCTCTTTCAAAAGAAGAGATTCTCTTTTTAGTTTCATCTTACACAAAAAACACAATTCCCGATTATCAATTCTCCGCTTTTCTAATGGCGGTTTATTTAAAAGGAATGAACACTATCGAAACTGCCGCACTTACCGAAGCGATGCTATACAGCGGAAAAGTAATTGATCTTTCTTCCATCAAAGGAATCAAGATTGATAAACATTCTACCGGCGGAGTGGGAGATAAAACTTCCCTTATCATTGCACCGATAGTAGCTGCGGCGGGAATTAATGTTCCGATGATTTCCGGTAGAGGTCTTGGGCATACCGGCGGAACGCTCGATAAACTCGAAGCAATCCCCGGTTACAGCACAAATCTTTCTTTACGCGATTATAAAAAAGTTTTAAAGAAATGCGGTTTGGTTTTGATCGGACAAACGAAAGAAATTGCTCCCGCCGATAAATTGATTTACGCATTGCGTGATGTGACCGCAACGGTGGAATCAATTCCGCTTATCACCGGCAGCATTATGAGTAAAAAACTTGCCGAAGGAATTGACGGGCTTGTGCTCGACGTAAAAACCGGAAGCGGCGCGTTCATGCAAAAATTTTCGGATGCAAAAGCACTTGCACAATCGTTGATCAACACGGCAAAAGCGTTTGACAAAAAAGTTATCGCATTTATTACCGATATGAATCAGCCACTTGGAAATTACATCGGCAACTGGTTTGAAGTGCATGAATCAATTAAAATATTACGCGGAGAAGTTGTTCCCGATTTATGCGAAGTAAGTTTTACGCTTTCCGGTGCAATGATTTATCTTGGCGGAAAAGCAAAATCAATTAATGAAGGAATTCAGCTTTCCAAAGAACTTATTGCAAACGGAAAAGCATTTGAAAAATTTGTTGAACTTGTAAAACTACAAGGCGGCGATGTAAGTTATTTGTATAAGCCGGAGAAATATCCAAAAGCAAAACATACATTAAAAGTAAAAAGCAATGTTGAAGGCTTCGTCTCTTCAATCGACACTTATCAAATTGGTGTTGCCGCTTTAGAGCTTGGCGCAGGAAGATCAAAGAAAGAAGACGTTATTGATCCGAAGGCGGGAATTATTTTCCATAAAAAACTTGGGGATAAATTATCAAAAGGCGAAATTATAGCCGAGCTTTTCACAGATGAAAAAATTGTTCTTAACGATGCTGAAAAAAGAATTCTAAAAGCTTTAAGGATTACCGACGACAAACCGAAAAAACAAAAACTAATAAAATTGATAATGGATTAAAGTTTTTCATTCACAAACAAAAATGGGGTCCTTATGAAAACCGTGCTGTGTTTTGTTCTGTTATTAGTAGTGCTTTCCAACTTCACATCCGGACAATTAAGTCCGACAAATTTCAATCCAAACATTTTGGTTCATTCACAAGGCTTGCCGAACGAGTTCTTACTTTTTGTACCCGATACCGCAACGCAAATTCTTTTCAATCCGGCAAGAGCAAATGATTATTCGGGCAGTTTTGTTTACAGTACTTATGCGGCAGATTTTAAAAGAAATACCTTTCTGCCGACAGTATATATGTATGATCCAATTTATACTTACGACCTAAGGCTTCCGCCTTACCAAATATCAATACAATTGCCACCTTCTTCCGGAAACAATGAAACTTACGGTTCCGGCAAAAACCCAACAGTTGCCGTTGCCACACTTTTTAATGCGTTAAATTCAAGGTGGTTGTTTTTGTTTACGAACGGAATAGCCAACCAAAACGGAACCTCTAACTACACATCAAGCAATGATTCCCCTGACTATTATTATCAAACAAATCATTCGTCTTCTTCTTCGAACAGTAATTCAGAAACGAAAGAAGGAGTAACTTCGTTTCGATTGTCAAATATTTTTTCCAGCGGAACAGCGAAGAAATCATTTGGAGTTTTTGCGGTTTTTAATAATGCGCTGAATAATTCGACTGGAAACAATGCGAACAGTTCACTCACTATTTCCGGCACGACACCTCTCTATTATCATTCTTCGTTCAGCAATTACACAAACAAAATAAACGCAGACAATTCTTACTACGTTCTCGGTTTAGAATTTACTGCTGCCAATGAACAATGGGATTATATTGCAAGGGCAAGCTATCAAAGCTCAACGTTCGACTTTAAAAGCACGAACTCCACAAACCAGCAATCAGTTGACAGCAGTTACTACGGTTCTTCTTCAAACCCGGTTTCGTCAACTTCTAAATCCGACAGAACAAACAGTTACGAAAATTTTATAAAATCAGAACCTTACACCCTTGCGTTTGAAAACTATTTCCAGAGCAAAACAACTCTTCTTTCTTTAGATGGAAATATTTTTCTCTCCGCAAACGTAAACTACACAAATGGTGATGGAAAAGTCGGTGGAAATTCTTTTTCCGATAATAGAAATTATTATAATGGAACATGGACCACCAGTGGAACAATAAGCAATTTTTCAGAAGAAAAATATGATAACAAAAGCTGGGGGTTTACTTTTACTCCCGGTTTTATTATTAAAAAAAGTTTTCCCGATCTCTTTCTCTTATCGGGACTAAAACTTGAGACCGGATACAACAAACACCATTCAACCCAAACGAATTATTACTACCAATCAAATTATTATGCTCAAGGTCCAATGTTTTTAAATTCAACTTTAACTTTAAAATTTGTTACGCTGGCTCTCCCAATCTATATTAATTATTCACCGGTGGAATGGATTTCCATTTGGGGCGGAATGAATTATTCTTACGGTTATAGTAAACGAGTTGAAGATGCTTCTGGAAACTCAACAAGTTATTATTCAAGTTCTTCCTCGACTCAAACCTATTCTGTGAATGCTAAAAACGATAACTCATCATACCAATCATCAAAATCAACATTCCTTGGGCTTGAATTAAAACATTCTTCCGGTTTGCGCGTGCAAATTTCTTTTGATGAAGATGTAGCGTCATTCAGAGATTGGAATATGTCTGTCGGGTATC
>JALNWB010000223.1 GCA_023231105.1 Ignavibacteriaceae bacterium
AGAATAGCCAGAATATACAAGCTTTCGTTTGCAACCAATAATAAATTGCATCCGCTTTTATAATTAAAAATATATCAACGGAGTTGAATTGAATTACAAACGAATTATTGCTACACGTCGTGGCGGACCTGAAGTTTTACAGTTAATTGAGGAAGAGTTACCAAAACCCGATTCCAAACAAGTAAGAGTTAAAGTACTTGCCACAGGAGTTTCATTTGCAGACGTCCTGATGCGCGAAGGAGTGTACATGGGAATGCCTGCATTTCCTTTTACCCCAGGCTATGATATCATCGGTGTTGTTGATCTGGTTGGCACAGAGATAACAAATATTAAATCCGGCAATACTGTTGCCGCATTAACAAAAACGGGTGGCTATGCTCAATATATTTTATTAACAGAAGACGAACTCGTTACTGTTCCGGATGGAATAGATCCGGCTGAAGGCGTAAGTCTTATCTTAAATTACATTACGGCTTATCAAATGCTGTTTAGAACTGCAAAAATAAAAGAAGGAGAAAAAATTCTTATCCACGGTGCAGCCGGTGGTGTTGGAACGGCGCTCCTTCAACTTGGGAAATTAAAAAATTTAAAGATGTATGGCACGGCATCTTCCGGTAAACTTCAACTTGTAAAAGAATTAGGTGGAATTCCAATTGATTATAAAAAAGAAAACTTTGAAAACATTTTAGCACAAAAACATCACACCGGTATAGATGTTGTTTTTGAAAGCACCGGGGAATTAGCGCAACGCTCTTATAAAGTATTAAACGCGGGGGGCAGACTAATCCTTTTTGGTATATCGTCCATGCTAAATAACGGAAGAAGAAACATTACAAAAGTGTTGGCAACGTATTTTCGCTTTTCTATTTTTCTGTACAATCTTATTCCCGATAAGAAAAAAGTTTTGTTGTATCAAATAACCGGAGATAAAAAACAACACCCACAATGGTTTAGAGAAGATGTTGCAGCTTTGTTCGAACTGTTATTAAGCAAGAAAATTAAACCCATCATTAGCCACCGGCTTCCGCTTTCAAAAGCTGCTTATGCACATGAACTCCTTAACACGTCGGCTGTTGGCGGTAAAATAGTTTTAATGTGCCAGGAATAAAACGAGAAATAAATGACCGACAAAATCAATTCGCTTAGAAAAATAAAAATCGGCGGTATAGATCAATGGATATTAATTCGAGGGAACGATAGCTCGAAACCTCTCTTGCTATTGGTTCAAGCCGGTCCCGGATTTCCACTTATTCATGAAACAGACTATTTTGAAAAGAAGTTGCATCTGGAAAATCACTTCGTATGTGTTTATTGGGATCAAAGAGGATGCGGGAAATCTTACTCAAAGAATATTTCTCCCGATTCTTTAACTCTGGAACAAATGGTTACAGATACTAATGAACTTACCGCGTATCTTAAACAACAATTTAATGTCGGTAAAATATTTATTGTTGGCTTTTCATTAGGCGGTACCATAGCGGCGCTTTCCGCTTTCCAAATACCGGAAAACTATCGCTCTGTTTTTGTTGTGGGAATTGATGTTAAAATGGATGCGGCTGAACAGTTCGCTTATAGTTTTGCAATTGAAGAAGCTCGCAAAAGGAATAATCGCAAAGCGATAAAAGAACTTTTACAAATCGGTTCTCCGCCACACATGGAGGAAAAGAAATTTTTAACCCGCGTTAAATGGATTACAAACTTCGGCGGCGTTAATAGGAATGAATCTTACAATTCAATTTTGATGAGCACTATAAAAAATATGCTGTTTTCAACTTCGTACAATTTGCGTGACGTCCTTCGAACAATTCAAGGAATGACTTTTTCCCAAAAATATTTACTCCCTCGCTTAGCTGAATTAGATTTATTCAAAGAGATAACTCAACTGCAAGTCCCGGTTTACTTTCTTCAAGGTATTCATGATTTTGCTTCTCCATATCAAACCGTTTATAGCTTTTACGAAAAACTTGATGCCCGGAAAGGGAAACGATTCATCACCTTTAACAACTCAGCACACATGCCCCATTATGAAGAATCCGAAAAATTCTTAAAAGTATTGATTGAAGGAATGAGCATTTGAATGAGGTTTTATATTTCCTGATCACAAAAACAACTTGCCTGGTTAAGAAGCAAGCAAGTTGTTTAAACGTTAACACGATACCAAATCAAAGAAATGCCAGTGTCGGATTCGTCCCGCCAGCGGCGGAACGCTTTAGATCACTTTGCTATGGCACCTTTAATCCACTCTATTAAATCGAAATACTTAACCGGGAATAAATATAACGTCCGTTGTATCCTGATGGAGAAGAACTACTGTAATCAAGAATTCCGGTGTTACTATTTTTCTTCAGCACTTTGTCGGGATATCTATCAAATAAATTATTCGCTCCTACCGCAACAGAAATACCTTTGATAATTGCATACGAAACTTCGGTATCCACTGTCCACAAAGCAGCATAAGTTTGGTCTTGCGCCGGGTTGCTATTATAAGCAGTGATCGTTCCATATCTAATCGCTCTTAAAAGAAAATTCCAATTGGATAAAGAATAATTCCCTTGCAAGTTCCATGAACTTTTAGGTTGTCCTAATTCAATTCTTCCTTGTTCAACACGTGCAAGAATAGGAGTTGTTGTAATAGCTTGTAATTCAACCGGGGTAACAATTTGATCTCTATTTGTTATTTCGGTTTTGTTGAAATTAACAGCTGCGGTCAGCTTTAGAGTACTTTCACCAATGTTCAATCCGTAGTGTGCGGTAATATCTAAACCATTGGTTTTTGTATTTACTGCATTGGTAAAGAATCTGCCGCCGGTAGCATTAATGCCATGTGCTTTCAAGAAATCTGTAACTGCCGTTCCCGTAAAATTTTCAGTAAGAACAACTCTATCTTTGATTGCAATTTGGTAACCGTCCAAAGTTACTGCCAGGTCTGACAATGAAAAAGTGAATCCGGCGCTTAGGTTTACAGATTTTTCCGCCTTCAGACCTTTCGCTCCAAGAGTTTTTGCTACAGCAGAATTCACCGGAAATGTTCCTACTTCATAAGGAACTCCACTTATAAAAACTGTAGATATCGAAGAGAAATATTCCTGCGCAAGAGAAGGCGCTCTAAAACCATTGCTTACTGCACCTCTTAAAGCAAACTCCGGTGTGATTTCATAACGGGTATCCAACTTTCCGGTAATGGTTGAACCGAAATCACTATAATTTTCAAATCTGCCTGCGGCTCCAACTGTCCATTGTGGAGTGATTTTGTTTTCAAGATCAACATAAGCTCCAACATTTGTACGAACTTGTTTTTGAGAATTTACCGGAAGAAATCCCGGGAAAACTTGCGCTCCAACACTGGCAGGTTTTCCGGCGTTTGGTCCGTCTAAGATTTTTACACCTCCATCTATGTATGAATTTGGTTCACCGGGGAGAAGTTGATATCGCTCCCATCTGAACTCTGCGCCGAAGGCAATATTTAGTGGTTCAGCAGTTCCAATTTCAACCTGTCTGACGAAATCAACATTGCTTGTTGATTGATAAAATTTTAATGTTCCGGCATAAAATGATGTCGGACTTGCTGTTCCCAGCGAAGTATTCAAAGAATTATTTACATAAAAATTGAACGAGTTTCCTCCAAAAGTTTCGCTTACGTCATAAATCCATTTTCCAAGACTTCCTTTTAATCCTGTAGAAAAAGAACCGTCATAAATTTTCGTGTTTATGTATGGCAAGAAACCATCAGGATAAATTGTTCGAACATTTCTATCATCATTAGAACGCCTGTAGAATCCGCCCGCCGAACCATCTCTTTTGCTGTAACCACCGAACAGATAAAATTTGACATTTTCATTAACCGGAATCGAACCATTCAAGAATAAATCTATATCTTCGAGATCAGCATCACCAAATCTGTGATTGAGTCTTCCAATTGTTGCTTCACGCGGGTCTGGCTGTCCATTGACCGGAAGATATTGTTGGCGTGGGTCTAATCCGGCGCGGTTGGTTGGATTATGTTTTCTATACTCGCCGCTAACGTAAACCGAACCTTCATCAAAGATATTTAATCCATATCCCAAATGAACTGCTTTGGAAAAACCATCTTTGATTTTTACATCTTGGGCATTTCCGTCCCATGGATAAGTTGAAGCATTTTCACCTTCGATATTTCCCTCGGCTTCTCCATAACCTCTTTTTTGAGTGGTGACATATTCACCAAAAGAAGCGGAAGCGTCAAATCCTTCTTTGTTTTTTAGAATGATGTTAATTACACCGGCAATAGCATCGGAGCCGTATTGGGCTGAAGCGCCATCGCGTAAGACTTCAATTCTTTCAATTGCAGCGGGAGGAATTGCGTTAAAATCAACTCCGGTAGAACCGCGCCCGATGGTTCCGTTTACATTTACAAGCGCGCTCGTATATCTTCTCTTTCCATTAATTAATACAAGAACCTGATCCGGACCGAGACCTCTTAACGATGCCGGTCTTACGTGATCTGATCCGTCGGTAACGCTTGCTTGGGGCGCGTTATAAGAGGGGATAAAAGTCTTGAGCAATTCGCTTGTCTGTGTAAAACCGGATTGCTCAATTTCTTTAGCGCTTATAATATCTACAGGTACTGGTGAATTAATGACCGTTCTATCACTGGTTCTCGTTCCAACAACTACAACTTCATTTGTTCCGACAATGTCACTTTGAAGAAAAACATCTTGAGAGAAAGTTTCACCTGCTTTAATCGTGATTTCTTTTTTAATCGTTTTATAGCCCACATAACTTACTTGAAGCTGGTATCTGCCGGCGGATATCGGTAAACTAAACTCACCATTTATTCTGGTCGTTTGTCCGATATGAGTTCCAACTAAAATTACGTTAGCTCCGGGTAATGTTTCGTTCGTTTTTGCATCTTTAACGATTCCTTTTAATGTTCCGTTTACTTGTGCAAGTACAGCCATATTAAGACTCAGAAAAAGAAAAGTGAAAAAGAAACCGAGTAAACCTCGTCTTCTTCTGAAATACTTATTCCGTTGATATTTGATGAACATAAGTTGATCCTTTATTTGATTATTGAATTTATTTTTTTTCTGTTATTAAACCAATTGTTTTTTGAAAATATTTTTACTTAATCTTTTTGAATAACACATCATTAACGATAAGTGCATTTTTTGTAAGCCAGTTTCTTGGATTTTTACTTTGGAAGGGATTGGATGTTTAAAACAAAAAAGCCCTTCGCAAGATGGAGAGGGGCTTTAACTCAAATCTATATCGGTAATATAACTTAGATAGGTTTCTCCATCAGTGCAATGCATGGCATAGAGCAACAGCAACACATTGACATCATGCTGAAATCTTCGGTCATATTTAGTATTTGGTTTTTCATTTCTTGGGTGCAAAGATACATCATCGAAAATGCTATGTCAAGAACTTTGTTATTTTCATTGCAT
>JALNWB010000224.1 GCA_023231105.1 Ignavibacteriaceae bacterium
GAAATGGATAGGAGTAAATAACTGGCTTTCCATTTTGGTTTCATTCACTTTAGGACTGATACCTCTGAAAGTTGAACTTGGAGCAATTAACGTTGTCCCCATCATCAATTTAAAGCCGCTCATTTGTGTAATTCCTGCATTATTGAAATACAAGATTGAGGGGTCTAATGCAGCAGCAGTAAATGCTCCTCCCATTGCCATCGCCCGCGCGCCATGTTCATTGATTTGGAATCCACTTCCGAATGCCGTTGAGCAGAGAAGCAGAAAAGCGCACAAAGCAGTATTGAGTTTTTGTATCACGTAACCTCCTTATGGTTTAGTGTTTGATATGTAGTTATGAATATGATCAATTGCTTATTCGATTCTAAAAAGTTTCGATCCTTTTTCAACAGGAGTATTTTCGCATACATAGATTTTTTTCAGTAATCCGCTATATGGTGAGGTAACTTCATTTTCCATTTTCATGGCTTCAAGTATAAGCACCGGTTCGCCAATAACAATTTCTTCGTTTTCCTTTTTCTGAATTTTCAATACCATTCCGGGCATAGGAGAGACAACATCCTCTTTATGATGACTCTTTTCCGAATGGGCTAAAATAGTTTCAGCGTTTTTTTCTAATTTTGTCTGAACCTTACATTCAAAATAATTTCCTTCGGTTAAAATAGCAATTTTATTTTTATCTTTTGCAACTTTTGTTATATCAAAAGTTTTTTTATTGAGCCGGAGAAAATAGTGAAATTCATTCTCTTTAGAAAAATCAAATTGAAATTCTTTTCCGTCAATAATAACTTTTTCACCGTTAATAAACCGGATTACTTTTTCTCTTCCGTTAATGGTTACGTAAACTTCATTCATACTGAAGGTCCGTCCATCGATTAGCGGCACAAACGACGTTAATCACTTTATGGTTTTGCGGCTGCTGCTTTAGATAAGCAGAAAATATTGCAGCCACGTTCTCCAAATCTTCATTATGAAAGTCTTTCTCATTGCCGGAATTATCAGCCGGGAAATCTTCTTCAATAAGATTGATAGAATACTCACCGCTTTGGAATTTTTTATTTTGAAGAATTCGTTTTAAAAAAGTAATATTGGTTTTTATTCCGGCGATGAGGTAATCGTTCAACGCAATGTCCATCCTTTTAATAGCATCACTTCTCCGTTTTTCCATAACCGAAATTTTTGAAAGTAGAGGATCGTAAAAACGGGAAATTTCAGAACCGGTTTCTATTCCTCTATCGATGCGAATATTTGGTCCGGATGGAAGGCGGTGATATTCAACTGTTCCCGTAATTGGGAGAAAATTATTTTCCGGATCTTCCGCATAAATACGGCATTCAATAGCGTGACCGAGAATTCTTAAATCATCCTGGACAAAACTTAACCTTTCTCCCGATGCAATTTTTATTTGTTCCTTTACCAAGTCTATTCCCGAAATAAACTCGGTAACGGGATGTTCAACTTGCAGACGCGTATTCATTTCAAGGAAGAAAAAATTTTTCTTGCTATCAACTAAAAATTCTATTGTACCGGCATTATAATAACCGCAGGCTTTTGCAGCGTTTATTGCCGCGGTTGTTAATCGTTGGCGGGTCTTATCATCAATAAAAGAAGAAGGAGCTTCTTCAATTACTTTTTGGTGCCGGCGCTGAACGGAACATTCTCTTTCAAAGAGATGACAATAATTTCCGAATTTATCGGCAATAATTTGTACTTCAATGTGTTTTGGATGTTCAATTAATTTCTCGATGTAAACCGAATCATCACCAAATGCTTTTAAAGCCTCACGCTGCGCGGAAGAAAATGCAGCTTCCAATTCATCTTCAGCATAAACTCGTTTCATGCCTTTGCCACCGCCGCCGGAACTCGCTTTCAAAAGAATTGGATAACCGATTTCGAATGCATTTTGTTTTGCTGATTCTAATGAAACAATTTTTTCTGTTGTGCCGGGAACAATCGGCACTCCGTTTCTTTTCATCAAATCTCTTGCTGCAGTTTTACTTCCCATCATTTCTACAGAGCGGGATGACGGTCCTATAAAAACAATTCCACTTTCTTCAACTTTTTTTATGAAGGAAGCATTCTCCGACAAAAATCCGTAACCGGGATGAATAGCATCGGCATTAATTTCTTTTGCGAGTTCGATAATTTTATTTTGATTGAGATAGGATTCCGATGGGAGCGATTCACCAATAAAATATGATTCTTCTGCCAAACGGGTGTGGAGAGAATATTTATCAACTTCGGAATACATTGACGCGGAAGTGATGCCAAGTTCTTTGCACGCCCGTATAATGCGGACGGCAATCTCTCCCCTATTTGCGATAAGAATTTTTTTGAACAATTACGACCTATTTGAGTTCAACAATAGTTATTCCTTCGCCGCCGAATTCTACCGGGGCGAAATAAAAGTTTTTTACACCTTCGTGCTTTTGCAGAATTTCCTTTACCATTTTTTTGAGAGCGCCGGTTCCTTTGCCGTGAAGAATTTCAACACGATGATAATTACCGGTATATGCAGCATCTAAAAATTTTACTACTTCAAACTCAGCTTGTTCCGGTTTTTCGCCGCGCAAATCCAAACGATATTTTATTTCCGAAACAACCGGAGAATATGATGCAGCTTCCGTAAACTTCTTCGCTTCTTTTTTTGTATGAACCAAGGAATTTGTTTTAACTTGAATCTTTAACGAACCGACCAGAATTGATGCCTCTTTCTTGTCTTTTGATAGTTCAAATATTTTGCCTGAGGTTGCAGTATTTTTTATTTGGACGTAATCACCTATTTCAAAATTAAGAGAATTTTGCGATAAGTCAATATCTTCTTTAACAAAATCTTTTATGGTTTCATCTAAATTGGCAACGGTGTCGCGGGTAATCTTTATACTTTCCTTATCAGCTTTTCTTTCTTTTATTTCTTTTATTGTTTTCTCAATTGTTTTTTTAGAAGAAATTAAAAACGATTCCGCATCCTGTTTCGTTTTTCTTAAAATTTCTTTTTTCTCTTTTTCCAATTGAAGATTTTTTTGTTGATACAAATTTGTCAGGCTTTTCAAACGGCTGTTTTCAATACTGATCTGCTGAAGTTGGTGGTTTAAATCATTTGATCTTTCTTCTAAACTCAACAGCATCGTTTCCATTTTCTGTTGATCGCTTTCAAGAAATCCTTTTGCGTCATTTAGAAAATCATCTTCAAAGCCGATCCGTTTTGCAATTTCAAAAGCGTAACTTGAACCGGGAAAACCTTGTTTAAATCGGTAGGTCGGTTTGATCGCCGCCAGATCAAATTCCATTGAAGCGTTTTCAAATCCTTCCGTTTGATGCGCCAGAACTTTTAAACTATTGTGATGCGTTGTAGAAAGAACAGTCGCTCCCTTTTCTTTTAGTGAAAGCAATACTGCCGCGGCAAACGCTCCGCCGGCAGAAGGCTCTGTTCCCGTTCCAATTTCATCAAGAAGAATAAGTGATTCCTCATCGGCTTTTTCAAGAATATTTTTCAAATTTAAAATATGAGAACTGAATGTACTTAAATCATCTTCAATTGATTGCTTGTCTCCGATATCAACAAGAATTTTTTCAAACGAATGAAAATTACTATCGGTTTGAGCGGGAATATGCATCCCGCACATAACCATTAACGATAACAATCCGGTTGTTTTTAATACAACGGTTTTACCACCGGCGTTTGGTCCGGTGATCACAATAATTTTCCCTCTATCGATGATAAAAGATAAAGGAATGGTTTTGTCCTGTCCGAATTTATTTAAAAGAATAGGATGCTTCCCTTCCTGCAAGAAAAAAGGTTTATCACTTAACAACGAAGGAAAACTTCCTCTTATTTCAATTGAATATTTTGCCTTCGCAAAAACTGCGTCGATTTGCGCAAGCGCTTTAAGCGAAGCTAGAAGCGGCTGGCGGACAGTTCCGATCTTTTTGGTTACTTCTTTTAGAATTCTTTCTATTTCTCTTTTCTCCGCAAATTGAAGCGAAATAATTTCGTTATTCATCTGAAGAGTTTCTTCCGGTTCGATATAGACCGTTTGCCCGGTAGAAGATTCGCTATGAATGAATCCTTTTATATGCCGTTTGTGTTCGGCTTTAATTGGAATAACCATTCTGCCGTCACGAAGTGTTATGAACTCTTCACGAGTAAAATCTTCTTCCATAAACTGCTTGGAAATTTTTTGCACAATCCGGTTCAGATCATTTTTCTTCTCGGCAATTTCCTGGCGTATTTCAAAAAGTTTCTTGCTCGCTTTATCTTTTATCTCCCCGGTTTCAGTTATCACCTGATTGATTAAATGCTCAAAGACTTTATCAACAAAAAGATTTTGCGTTAACTCTTTCAATTCACTTGCATCTGTTTGCGCAGACTTTAAAAATTGAAATGTGTTGCGCGAAATTTCAGCTAATCTTTTTATTTCCAATATTTTTTTTGCGGTAAGGAGCGCCCCTTCAATCCCTGAGATTGCAAGGTCTTCAACTAAATCGGGGAGGTAATCAATAGGAGGAACGCTTTGTTGAATGAGAATTTCTTTTGCCTGCGATACTCTCATCCCTTCATTTAAAATTTTATTTTGATTTTCGAAAGGAAGCGACGAGAGAATATTTTGTTTGCCGTTTGCGGTTATGCAATATTTGGCTATGAAGGTAAGTACTTTGTCAAATTCTAACGCCTGAAAAACTTCTTTTTCTATCATTCTTTAATTGAATCTTTTTCAATGATAAGTTCTTTAATTGATTTCTTTGGATTGGGCGTAAACTCACCGATGTAATCAATTGTTTTAGGGAGCAGTCTATACACGGTAGAATATGAAAAAGATTTTTTTTGGTCCTTTTCAGAAGGGACTTTGAAAATATGAAGCAGATAAAGCGCAGCGCTAAGAAAATAAATAATTTGAATAATCCCGACAACTCCGCCGGTAATCCGGTTCATAAAATTATTAACTTTATCAAATGGATGGATCACTCTTTTTAATAATGATGTTGTTAATATTACGGCAAGGAAAACCATAAATCCACCAAAAATTTCTGCAAGGTATTTTTCAGTTCCAAACAGTTTATTTAAAATGCTTCCGATAGTTTCGGAAAGAAATATTCCAAGAAAAATAGCTAAGAAAAATCCGAGCGAACCGATAAGTTTTCGCACAAATCCGTCTTTGAATCCTAAGATGAAAGCAGCTGCGGCAATGATTAAAAAAACAATATCTAAATAATTCAATTTACTCCCAGGAATTTTTCAACAAGTGCTTTTACTGTTTTACCATCGGCTTTCCCTTTAAGCTGTTTCATCGCAGCAGGCATTAATTTTGCAAAATCAGTTTTTGTTGAAGCATTAACTTGAGTGGCAATAGTTTTAATTTCTTCAATAATTTCTTCTTCCGATAATTGTTTCGGAAGATATTCTTGTAA
>JALNWB010000225.1 GCA_023231105.1 Ignavibacteriaceae bacterium
AGGAAAAAACTTCGTGACGGGTTCTTAGACCCAAGGCACAAACCTTCTCTTCCGTAAAGGAAACTATTTTATTCAATATTTCAAAGAACTTTTTTTATAACATTTAACATACAAGTCACAAAGACACTAAGAAGTCACAAAGTGCGTAACTTCAGTTAATTCATTTACAATCCTTCTCTGTCTATAAGATAAACCAATACTGCCATCGCTGCAGAACCAAGTTCAAATTCTCTTGGATTTATTTCCGAGAAAACATCATTTGCAGAGTGATGATAATCGAAATAACGTTGAGAATCGGGAACATACCCTATTAAGCATTTAGCATTTTTTATGTATGAAACATCCACTCCGCTGCCCCCTTGCTTTACCCAATGAATACCGGCTCTTTCTAAAATCTTTCCCCATGACGAAATTTTTGCAAAAGATAAAGAATCTTTATCAACCATAAAACCTACCGGGGTAAAAGCGCCTCTATCGGATTCTATTGCCGTTAAATGCTTTTCATTTGAAGCGGCGGCGTACTCACCATATGCTATTCCGCCGCGGGAACCGTTTTCTTCATTAATAAAAAATACACACCGAATTGTCCGTTTTGGTTTAATGTGTAACCGCTTAAATAAATCAAGAACTTCCAAGGATTGAATACATCCCGCCGCGTCATCATGCGCTCCATCCCCTTTATCCCAGCTGTCAAAATGTCCACCTATAACAATTACCTCATTGGGGAATTCCGTTCCTTTTAATTCGCCAATTACATTATACGATTGTGCATCCGGTAAAGTTTTGCAAGAAAGTTTTAATTGAAGTTTTAATTTCAGTTCACGATTTAATGCTTCACTTAAAAAATCTGCGTCCTTAATTCCAATTGCAATTGCCGGGATTTGAGGAATGGAATCGGTATAATGCATAACGCCAACATGCGGAACGTTATCATTACGCGAGGAAATAGAACGAAGGATCATTCCTTTAGCCCCATGTTTTGCGGCTTCCGAAGCGCCTTGAACTCTATATCCTACGTTTTTACCATACGCAGGAAAAGTGGTTGGAAAACTATTGTCAAAAGGAATATTGAAAAAAACGATTTTGTCTTTTACTTCGTTTTTCTTTTCAGACAGTTCTTTCCAAGAATGAATTTCAATCACTTCTGCGGTAATTCCTTTGATTAAATCCGTTCCAACGCTTCCACCGAGAGAGGCGATGGATAATTTTTTCTTTTTATATTTGTTAGAAGAAATAATAACAGCCGATTCAACATTGCCCCTTTCCCAATGCGGCACCATAACCGGTTGAAGCCAAACAGAGTCGAAGCCAAGATTTTTCATTTTTTCTTTTGCCCAATCAATTGCTTTTAGGGAATTGGCTGAACCGGATAATCTTGGACCAATTTTACATAACTCACCGAGCAGACGGTATCCGTTTTGTTCCGTCAACGCTGATTTTACAATCGAATCGGCGATGAAAGAATAATATTTCTCTTTATTTGCCTCTTGGGCAGAAAGAAAAAGAGTAAAAATGAAGAAGGCAAAAAAGGGAATAAATATTTTTTTCATAAATTATCTTCACAATTATTTGTTTAGCTACGCAAAAAATATTAAAATTGAAGTAACAAACAAAGAAAAGGGAGGTGTGCGTCTTTCCTTTTTTTCTGCATTTTATCGAACCGATTTCTCTGTTATTTTTGCATAGAGAAAAAATGGTACTTGAGATCGAGGCTATAATTAATGTTCACAATTAAAACAACTAATGAAAAAACTACTCTTTCTGTTATTACTTTTTAACGCATTTCTTTCTAATTCTTTTCCACAAGAATTAAATGAACTCTATTCAAAAGCTTATCAAGCGTATTTGGAGAAAGATTATGCCAAAGCTTCAGAATATTTTTCTTCTTTTAGGAAAGATTACCAATTACATGATGAATTGCTTGCTTCTGCAATTTATTACCAAGCTGAGTCGTTTTCATATTCGGGACAAAATGATGAAGCGATAATTGCTTACTCATATTTGATCAACAATTTTACTTATTCAAATTTTCAGGATAAGGCAACGTACAAAACCGGTCTTCTTTATTACGAAAAAAAATCTTATGAAAATGCCCAAGATTTTTTTCTTCAATTAAATAAGAAATATCCCGATAATGAGTTTTACGGCTCAACTTTATATTGGATAGGGGAGACTTATGCAAGGCAAAATAATATTGAAGAAGCCATCAATTATTTTAAAGAAGCAATATCCTACAAACAATCCAACAAGTTTATTGATAACTCAATTTACTCACTTGCCCGCACATATGAAGACCTCGGCGATTATACTAACGCCGTAACTTACTACGACGAGTTGTTATCATATTATAAAGAAAGTCCGCTCGCTTCGCAGGCACAAATAAGAATCGGAATTTGTTATTTCAAGTTGAAACAATATGACAGCTCAATTTTGGAATTATCAGATCCGATTGTAAGACAATTACCGATTGAAAAGCAAACAGAAGCGTTATATCTGCTCGCTAACTCGCATTATAGAGTTGGCGAATATGCAGATGCAGAAAAAGTTTACCGTGAGGTAATTGGAAAATATCCCGCATCACCATTTATCCGTGAAGTAAAATATGCTTATGCATGGTCTATATTTCAACAGAAAAAATATAATGATGCCTATAAATTATTTAATGCTTTATCATTGGATGACGATTCAATCGGAGTAAAATCTTTTTATTGGAAAGGCGAAGCCAAACGGTATAGCGGAAATGAAAAAGAAGCGTTAAGCATTTATGAAGATTTCCTTCAGAAATATTCCAACAGTGGTTTGGCTGCCTCGGCGCTTTATCAAATTGGAGTTATTCATTATTCAAACGAAAATTATGAAAAGGCTTCCGCTGCACTTGTAAAAGGAATTAATACAAAGGACAACGAAGTAAGAGGGAAAACGCTTACCATGCTCGGTGAAATAGAACTGCAGAAAAAAAGGTTTCAAGCGGCATTGCAATATTTTAATCAAGTAAATGAAAAAGAAGTTGATGATCAGCTTTTAGTTTTTAGAGGATTATTGGGAAAAGGAACGGCGTTATTTTATTTGAATAAATATGATGAAGCAATCAGTGTTTTAAGTGATATAGATTTCCGTGCGCCGAATTTCGAATCCGCTAAAGTCTCTTTTTATTTAGCCGAATGTTATTTTGCCAAAAAAGATTATACTCAGGCGTTGGCATTCTACAACAAAATATCCACTGATGAAATATCTTTGCAAGCATTAACTATGTATGGGAAAGCTTATTGCTACTTTAATCAAAAAGATTATACAAACGCTTCTTTTTTCTTTTCCGATTTCATAAAAAAATATCCGAAGAATGAAAAAATATTTGATGCAAGAGTCCGCATGGCGGATAGCTATTTTGCCGATAAGAATTATGAAGCGGCATCAAATGCGTACGAAGATTTGTTGAATGTAAAAAACGGAGTTAAGGCGAAGGATTATGTTTCTTTTCAGTACGCACAGGCTCTTTATCGTTCGGGGAAAGTACAAAAAGCGATGGAGCAGCTTGAAAGTTTTAAAAGCAATTACGCAAAATCAATTTATTATGAAAATGTTTTGTATTTAACCGGATGGATTCATTTTCAGCAAAATAATTTTTATTTAGCGATTGAAAAATATAGAAACATGCTTGAAGAATTACCCCGTTCGAAGTTAGCCCCGTTAATTCAGTACTCTATTGGAGACGCATATTATAATCTGGGAAATTACGATTCTGCAATTGTTGCTTATGAAACTGTGTTATCAAACTATGCAAATTCTCCGCAGGTATTTGATGCACTTAACGGCATTCAGTATTGTTACGTCGCTAAAGGTGAATTAGATAAAGCGGTTGCGATCATTGATAATTATGTTTCGGAGAATCCGACTTCAAATTATGCCGATCAATTGTATTTCAAAAAAGGGGAGTTGTATTACAACCAGCGGGATTACGACAAAGCAAGATTAAGTTACAAAGATTTCATTACGTATTTTTCAAACAGCAAATATATTCCGAACGCTTATTATCAAATTGGAAAATGTGAGTACTATTTAAATAACTTTGATGAAGCAATCCAAAATTATAAAATAGTAGTTAATTCATTTTCGCAAAGCGAAATTGCACCGGGGGCAGTAATTGAATTAGGAAATGTTTATAATCAATTAAAAAGATATGATGAAGCGCTTGCACTTTATAACAAAGCGGTTGATAAATACCGGAGTTCTTCGCGAATTGCCGAATTGCTCTTTATGAAAGGAGACACCTACTTAAAGAAAAATGATTTAGCCGGTGCTTACGACGTCTTTGAAGAAATCCCGATGTATTATCCGGCAAATGTTTTTGCCGACAAAGCAAAACTTGAGATGGGACTTATCGAGTTAAAAAAGAAAAGATATGAAAATGCAGATAAATTATTTTTGGATTTGGTTACAAAAAGAAATGATGACATTGCAGCTAAAGCGCAATACTATACCGGTGTTTCACTTTTAGAGCAGGAGAAAACGCAAAGCGCAATTACCGCTTTTGTTAGAGTGTTGAATGTTTATCAAACCTATGGCGAATGGGTTGCAAAATCTTATTTGAAGTTGGGCGATGCTTACTTAAAAATGAATGATAAAAATAAAGCAAAGGAAATGTATAGAACCGTTATTTCAAATCACCGCGGCGATGAATATGGGAAAGAAGCACAGCAGAAATTGAGGAATGTGAAATGAGAATAAAATTTAAATTTATCTTACTCAATTTAATGTTAGGTTTAACATTTTTATGCGGGCAAGAAAATCCAAATGTGGAACTCCCGCAATTTGTAATAACCGGGAAAGAAGCTTACGATTTTCCACCTCTCGAAAAACAAAAGTCTGAGTTAGTCTCAACCGTATCCGAACAGTTCTTCAAACCGGTTTATTCACCGGATGAATTGGAAGTAAAAGAATTTTCCGAGCCGACAAAAAAGAGCGGAGAATTTTTAGACTCAATTAATTTCGTAAACGGCGAAGCCGATTTTTTGATCGGCAATAATATTCTCCCTTCTCTCTCTTTAACTTATAGAGTGCCGATGGAAAGGTCGTTGTTCTCGGTGAGTATTAATGCTGTTAATCAGCGTGCGTATATGGCAAATGCAGATCGAAACAAATTTGGAGCAACGCTACTTTATAACTACATCATTTCCGATTCCAACAGTTTTTTACCTTTCTCTAAATTTCATTCTTCCGGAACTGCTGAGAATGAATCATATAAATTATTCGCTTCGCCGGTGCCGGATTTTAACCGGCAAGTTTTTCACGGAAACTTTACAGCCTCGCTGCAAAATATTTCTTCAACAAAATTAA
>JALNWB010000226.1 GCA_023231105.1 Ignavibacteriaceae bacterium
CAGAACGGAAATCATTTACGACTACACGGAATTTTCTTTGGAAGATACTATCGCCGAAGAAGATGTTGTTGTAACAATTTCTCACAAAGGATTTATTAAACGCTTCCCGGTAAGCGGTTACCGCAAGCAAGGACGCGGCGGTAAAGGCGTACACGGCGCTGAAGCTAAGGATGAAGACTTCATCGAACATATGTTCGTCGCTTCAACGCATCAATATATTTTATTCTTCACCGATAAGGGAAAATGTTATTGGCTGAAAGTTCACGAAGTTCCCGAAGGTGGCAGAGCAACGCGCGGTCGTTCAATCTTGAACTTAATTGAAAAAGAAAAAGATGAAGATATTACCGCGTTTGTAAATGTTAAAGAATTTAAAGATGATCAATATCTGATAATGGCAACTGCACAAGGAACAATTAAGAAAACCGTTCTCTCTGCTTATGGAAATGTCCGCCGCGGTGGAATTAATGCCATCAATATTAATGAAGGCGATCGACTGATCGCCGTTAAAATTACCGACGGCACCAACGATATTGTTCTTGGCACTTCGCATGGACTCGCAATCCGATTCCATGAAAAAGATGTGCGTGACATGGGCAGAACATCAACCGGTGTTCGCGGAGTAAAACTCGGCAAAGATGATCTGGTTGTTGGTCTCCTCGTTATAAAACGGCAAGGCAGCATTCTTGTTGTTACCGAAAATGGATTCGGTAAACGTTCCGACATCAATGATTATAGAATTACTAAACGCGGCGGTAAAGGTGTTATCACCGTAAAAACCACTGATAAAGTTGGTAAGATGATTTCGATGATGGAAGTAACCGATAACGAAGAACTAATGATCATCAGCTCGCAGGGAATGGCGATCCGCCAGAGCGTAAAAGCGATTCGCGTGATGGGAAGAAATACGCAAGGCGTCCGCGTTATCCGCTTAAAAGATGACGATGCAATTGCAGATATTGCTAAAGTTGTTCCTGAAGATGAAGTTGTCATAAACGGAAACGATGAGTTGCCGGTATGAAGATGAAACATCTCATCATCGGTTTTACAGGCGGAATTGGAAGAGCGACAGCGAAAGCGTTGTTAGAAAAAAATGAATCTGTTGTTGCGTTGGTTCGCAATTTACAAAAAGCTGAAAAATATGCGCAAGGTTTATCCGGCGTTGAATTAATTCAAGGTGATGCGGCAAACCTTTCCAATGTTGAAAAAGCTTTGGAAAACTGTTCAACACTTTTTTACTGCGCAAACGTTCCTTATCCAAACTGGCAAAGTGAAGCGCGGGAATTACTTTCCGTATCGGTAACCGCTGCTGTAAATAAAAAGGTTAAGTTTGTTTTTCCGGGAAATGTTTATGTTTTCGGCAAAGCGCAGCAATCGCTTGTAAATGAAGGACATCCCCACGCGGCTTCAACTAAAAAAGGAAAAATCAGAATTGAAATGGAGCAGATGATTGTCCGCGCAAACAAAGAGCACGGACTTTGTTACAGCATTGTTCGCATGCCCGATTTTTATGGTCCATTTGTTATCAATGGCTTTTCGGAAAAAATTTTTCAAAATGCTTTACGCGGAAAAAAACTTCAATGGTTTGGCGGATTAAATGTTCCGGTAGAATTAATTTACATTGAAGACGGCGGCGAAGCGATGGCTATTGCCGGACTTTCATCCAAAGGTGATGAAATGCAGTTTAACGTTTCCGGGTATTCTGATTTACCTGGCGAAGCAGGAACAACCGCAAAAAAATTCTTGAAAGAAATAAGCAAACAAGCTGGAAAACATTCAAAAATTTCTTCTCTCAACATAGAATTTCTTGTGGCGCTTGCCGGATTGTTTAATCCGATGGCAAAAGAATTTAAAGAGATGATGTATTTAAAAAGCCAACGCCTTATAATGACCGGCGAATTATTCCGTGCAACCTTTGATACGCTTCCGGCAACGCCGTACGAAGAAGGCATTCGCAAAACTCTTGAATGGACGAAAAACTTTTTCAAATAGAAAATGAAACTTTCAACCAAATCTCTTACCAAAAAAAAAGTCCGTAAAACCGGTTTACCCCCCGGCAGTTTGGTTTTTACCGGCGAACAAAAATTAGCGCAACCCAATCTTTCACTGATAAAATATTCGGAAACTTCCTGCAAAGTAATTGATTCTCTCCGCGCTGAAGACATTTCTTCTTCAATTGAAAAAAACGGAGTTGCATGGTTAAATATTGAAGGAATTCACGACACCGCTCTTGTTGAAAAAATCGGTGAAGTTTTTCATCTGCATCCTTTACTGCTTGAAGATATTCTCAACCCGCAGCAGCGCCCCAAACTTGATGAATATGATGATGTTGTTTTCATTATTGCAAAGATGCTTTTTATGGATAAAAAGCAGGACAAAATTATTGACGAGCAAGTAAGTTTTGTACTTGGTGAAAATTTTCTTCTAACGTTCCAGGAAAGCAAACCGGGTGATGTGTTTGACATTGTGAGGGAACGGATAATCAACAACAAAGGAAAAATCCGTAAAGAAAAATCTGATTATCTCTGTTACCGTCTGCTTGATGCTATTGTAGATAATTACTTTGAAGTGCTCGAAAAGGTCGGCGATAGGCTTGAGGATATTGAATTGGCAATAATTCAAAACCCCGAAAAAAGTTCTATTCAAAAAACGCATGAATTAAAACGCGAACTTATTTACTTGAGAAAAATCACCTGGCCGCTTCGCGAAGTAATTAATAATTTCCACCGGGGTGAACATACTTTAATTAATCAAACCACAAAAATTTATATGCGCGATCTGTACGACCACACGATTCAAGTGATTGATACGATTGAGACGTATAGAGATTGGCTTTCGGGACTTGAAGATTTATATCTTTCAAGCCTCAGCAACAAGATGAACGAAGTAATGAAAATATTGACGATGATCGCAACGCTTTTCATTCCGCTCACGTTTATTGTGGGGCTTTACGGAATGAATTTTAAATTTATGCCGGAACTTGAGTGGCGTTGGGGTTATGGGTTCGTTTGGGTAATTATGATCTCGCTAACCGTCTTTATGATCTTTTACTTCAAAAGGAAAAAGTGGTTTTAACTCACTTTGAACTTTTCACTTTCAACTACTCTATCTATTTCTTCGATTAAACAAAGCTTTCTTATAAAGATTGATGTATTGCATTGCCGAAACATTCCACGAGTAATCTTTCTCCATTCCGTTGAGCATAATTTTCCGCCAGGTATTTTTTTCATTAGTATAAGTTCCAACGGCTCGTTTCACCGTTGAAAATAAATCTTCCGGTGTATAATCGGTAAAAGAAAAACCAGTACCCGTCTCCAAACCTTTATGCTGAAATTCGTTCCAGTCTTGCACGGTATCTGCAAGTCCGCCGGTTTTTCTTACAATCGGAACCGTTCCGTATTTCAGAGAATAAATTTGATTTAACCCGCACGGCTCATACTGTGAAGGCATAAAAAATATGTCGGAGCCGGCTTCAATAAGATGAGAAAGTTTATCATCAAAAGCCAGTGAGATGGAAACTTTATCGGGATAAGTGTAGGCAAGACTCCGGAAAAGATTTTCAATATGATTTTCGCCGGTTCCTAAAATTACCCACTGCCCCGGTAACTGCATTAATTTATACGCAACTTTTTCAAAAAGATCAAATCCTTTTTGCGCAACCAGGCGTGAAATAATTCCGATAAGCGGAACATTCTCTTTATACGGAAGACGCGATGCGCCAAGCAGATATTTCTTGTTGTCTGCTTTCGATTCAATATTATCTTTAGAGTATCGGAAAGGAAGAAATTTATCTACCTCGGGGTTCCAGATAGAATAATCTATTCCATTGACTATTCCGAAAAAATCGTTAATCCTGTAACGAAGCACACCCTCTAACCCGGCGCCATATTCCGATGTAGTAATTTCTTGTGCGTAGGTTTTGCTTACCGTGTTTATGGCGTCGGCATACATCAAACCGGTTTTCAAAAAACAAAAATTTTTCCAAACTTCAATCGGGCTGTTAGGATAAAAAAGTTCGGGACGAATTTCCGCTTTATTTACCGTTGATGGAGGAAATCTGCCTTGATAGCCAACATTGTGAATAGACATTACGGTAGCTGTGCGATGAAAAAATTTATCCCAGTTATAATTATCTTTTATATACAAAGGGATTAAACCGGTTTGCCAATCGTTGCAATGAATAATATCCGGTTTCCATTTTAAATGCTGGAGCGCTTCAATTACAGCCTTAGAATAAAGGATGAACCGTTCGTCTTCATCCGGATCGCTCGTGTATATTTTTGTCCGATTGAAAAAATAAGGGCAATCGAGAAAATAAATTTCTACGGAAGAATTTGGCAGGTAACCGAGGTAAACATCCACATTGTGAACGCGTCCCGCAACACGAATAGGCATTGTGCCGATTGACCAATCATAGCTTAAATCATAACGCGAGTGATCTATCTGAGCATATTTTGGGATAAAGACTTTTACATCTTCTCCCAGGTCTTTTAACGCTTTTGGCAAAGCTCCGATAACATCTCCAAGCCCGCCGGTTTTGGCAAATGGATAAGCTTCGGAAGCGGCAAAGGCAATTTTCATGTTTTCTTTAATTTTAGTGTATTAAGCAGCTTGAAAATTTTGAACTTGCGGTTTTGTTGTATCGCCAAATCCAAGAAGCAAATTTCTAACACTGATGTCTTCATCAAGTTCATCCCAGTGTAAACCAACACCGCCGCCGGAGATAATTACCTTTTGTCTCTGTTCCATAGTTGCTTTTAATAAACGAGGGAAATAGGCAATGGGTACGAAAAGTTTTCTTCCGTCAATAAAGTCAACGCACAAATTCAACTCATCAAATGAAACTGATTTTGCTGCTGGTTTATTTTCCAAAGTGTTCATACCAACTCCTGAGTTGTTTTTGATTTCAGAACAAGGATTAACGATTTAAGAACTGCGAAGATTTCTATCAACATCACAAATCAAAAATCGTTAATCACCATTTAAATTATGCGTACATCAATTTCCCTTTAGGCTGCGGAATTTCACGCCCAAGTTCTGTTGCAGTTTCTATCCATTCGGTAATTGCTGCTTCGGCGTTTTCAAGAGCGTCTTTATACGAAGAACCATCCGCTATACAGCCGGGAAGTTCCGGTACTTCTGAGATAAATGATTTATCTTCTTCACTCCAAAAAATAATAATTTCATATTTGCTCATTTTAAGTTTTCTCCTAATCTATACTTCAAAATTAAATCTCG
>JALNWB010000227.1 GCA_023231105.1 Ignavibacteriaceae bacterium
TCTATTTGGGGTGCAGTTTTATCGAAAGTGATCTTGAATACTTTTGTGTTTTGACTGCTATTTCCGGATGAGTCTTTAGAGAAAAGATATAATTCATTTAAGCCTTCCTCCAGAGTCTTTTTAAAAACGTAATGACCATCATTTCCCACGACAGAATCCGATTCGTTACCGTTAAATTTCAGGGTAATTGTGGAACCGGCCTCAGCATTGCCCTTTATTTCTATGGATGAATTTGAAGTATGTTCGGGCAAGGTTTCTACAAACGGAATCATGGGTGGTATCTGGTCTGTACTGGATTGTGGTGTATCGGACTTTTTGATGTCGGTTATGACATTAATTACTTTGACTAGAGCTTTGATACCGACAAAAGAAAAAAGGACAACGACGGCAATTGACAGAAAGATATAAATTAAAGTGTTTTTCTTGTTTTTTCTTTGTATGTTTCTGTTTCTGATTGAGTAATACATTTTGTAAGAGCCTACGGTCGGATTTGAACCGACGACCCACGGTTTACGATACCGTTGCTCTACCAGCTGAGCTACGTAGGCTAATTATATGTATTATACAAAATAAAAGTAAGCTTTACTTAATAAGAAGGCCAATTACTCTTCAAAATAACCTGCGTCTGTGAGGCAATCATTCAGTGCAACGTCAAAAGTTTTCTCTTCATCTATTTTTACAATATCTTTTTTCTGGACAAGGTTAGCTGTCTTTTCAGCAATATCGGCACATGAAGCATAAACTACCTGGGGTCTGTAGTTTTTCCAGGCACCAATTGCCAATATTAACGATGTAAGAATGAAGATCGTCAGATACAATTTGCCTTTGTATTTCTCCATTAATTAATATTTATACACTTTTATGTTAAAGTCAAACCAATAATTATTGTATGAAGGTTATACAAATTTCTGTAACAAATCCCAAGCAAGGCTTTTGAAGCTAAATTAAGGTGAGAACCATGCCATCCCAGGCACGAAAACCCCACACAAGTCAACACGCGGGGTTACCGCTGTAAGAATACTTATAATTTGAGCTGTAATTTCGTATAATTGTATTGAGGCTAAGCGACAGAATTTATATCAGCCTCTAAACTGCCCTTACCTTTGTAAGGGCTTTTTGGTAAATGAATATGGAAAGTAAACGCAAAACATTAGCTCAAATTGTGGAAGATATAAGAAATTTGTTTACGAAATATTCTGCTAATGATGTGGCAAGTTCTTTATTTATTTCAAGTCTTTGGCTTCCAAATAATGGAAGCGGTATTAAACACTTATTGTGGACAACTATCTTTACTACCTGTAAACCTAACCAATTCAACAAGGGAGATAGAATCATAAGTTATATTGAGTTTAAGAATTTTTGTTCAGAACTATATAAACTAACTCCTAGTTTTCCTACACTTGAAGACTATATCCCAAATTATGATTGGGGAACTGTAAAATTCCACCACAATAAAGTCAATTACAGAATTTTCTATGGCACAGAAATTAGCCATATCTACGATTTTTTGATGGCTTTTCAACTGTTATATGTTTCGTTTGATAAAGAATACCTAGAATTATCTGGCAGGTCACCTGATTTTGAATTAAGACAATGTTTGTCAATTCAAAATAGGATTATTACACATATTGACTCTCAACCCTCTGAAGATAAATTAAACAAACTATCATTGGGGCATATAGAGGTGGCACAAAGAGAATTCTGGTTACAAGCCATAAGAGTATTTGATACTTTGAGCAATACTGATATAAGCAATTTAGTTAGGAAAGAAGATTATGTTGTAGAGTTGGGAGCAGTCAATAAGGATGTTTTAGACGAAAATGAATTTGGGAATAGAGCTTTCGAAGGATCTCTGATTCCTTTTTACTTTGTAAAGTATAAGGATAAATGTTTTCCTATTCTTCCCAGAAGGTATTCTGGAATATTAATAGATAAGTGGTCAAATTTGTTTTCAAAACATGGAGCACTGATAAAAAAAGATAAGTTCAGTTATCAGAAAAAGCTAACGTTTCAAGTCGCTAAGTTTCTGCAAAACCGATTCCACAAAGGAAGATTCTATCCAATAGTTAGTGTGATTAAAGATGGCGGAAGACCTCACGAAATATTGTTTAGCGGTTATATATTATCTGAAGATAAATTGGTGTTGATTTATGTAGCTGATCCTTATAACACAAAAGAAGCTATTCAAGCACAACTAGCCGATTTAACACCAAAACTAAAAGAAGCAGTAGCACTAATTAGTAAAGAACCCGTCACACTTGGACTACATATTGAACGCAAAAACGTAGTATATGAATCAACAGTTCCTGAAAAGAAATTAAAAATTGAACTTTTTGTAATACTGCCACAGGCCACTAACAAGTTAATTCCAATTTCTGTTCCAAAAGATTTTACTTGGGATATTGCTTTTATGGAACAGTTTCTCGGAGTGGTGGACGAAATAGAAGAACATGAAGAATTATCTGAGTTTATTGATTACTTGAGAGAGATAGAGAAAAAAGTTCATATCCCAATAACTACATTACTTGATAAATATGGATCATTTAAAGATTCATCAGGGGTGTTAGTTCCTGGTGCGAATGACCCCACAATGATAATGATCGATTTGCAGTGGGGCACAGATTATCGATATAAATCCTTAAAATCATTTTGGGAAATATACCCAGAGGTTGATTTTCTTGATCATCCAAGAAGTTGGAGAATCAAGCAGGAAACCTCAACAAGGGTTAGGTTGTCAGCAAAAAGTTACTTGGGTTGTGCTATCCAGCTAAAGATTCAAAAAACAAATGTTTTTATTACTTCTCCCCTAGAACATCAGAAATACGAGCAAGGATCTTTATCTAATTTATTAATGGAATGTCTGGAGGATTATTTATCAAGGTTAGTCGAACTAATAAAAAGTCATGCATTTTTTCAGTCATGGAATGAGCTAGAGATAATTATCTTTCCAGATTCCTTGTTAGAAGGAGAGCGTTTTAATCACATTAAGCATTTAAATCCCCAGAATAACGTGTGGAAAAGTGATACAGGTTTTCCCAAACATTCATGTCCAGGAATTAGGCTTGTTTATAATTTCAGCAAGATAAGAGATTTATTCAAAGATTCCACCACAAATGATATTGAGATAGATTTACTTATCGAAATTCTCAGAGGCTTAGATAAGCATACTCCTGATCCTAACTTGCCGAAATTAATTGCCAAACTCGAGAAACATAAGGGGAAGAAACCAAGATTTAAGACGCTTTATATGTCTAAGGGTGTATCCTTTCCTGAATTTATTAAACCTGAAATCCCCACGATGCACGACCACAAGCTTTCAAGGAAAACAGAGGCAGAGATAGCTCTCAAGCTTGGTATAAAACCTGGCAAATATAAACTTGCCAAAGCAAAAGAAATAATGAATACCCTCAGAAGAGAAATGGTAAAAGAGATTGATAGAGAAATTTCTCAATACGCCTATATCGAAAACATTAAGTATTTAATTACTAGAATTGATGCCCTTATTAACAAATTTGTAGTCGAAAAGATGCGCATAAAAGAATCTCTGAAGCACGAGGTTGATTTTGTTAGAGAAGAACACTACTCCGAAGCACACGAAGAATATCTCTCTCAGCATAAAGACTATCGGTATTTACTTGAGAAGTTTGTGGAAATTAAACCATCTGGAAAAAAATTGCTAGATAGTAGATCCTTCCGTTACTTAGTGGCTTTAGCAGACAAAATAAGCGAGATTTATAGTGCAAGTGATAATTTGAACTATGAAATATATCCAGTGGGTTTAACAATTGATAGAGACTACCTCTTTAAGGTTCATTATAAGGATGACCTCGATTCCATGCAGGTAGAATATAGTCAAGATCAAGCTAAAATTGATTTGGGATCAGTAGGTAATGAATCAGATAGAGTTGAGTCTTCGATTCCTATCGAGGAGCATTTAGATAATTTGGATAAGGGTTTTAAGACAGATTTTGGATTTGGAATCAGAAATATGGTTAATATTCTTCAGGTTATGGCTGTTTGGCCTGGATATAATAAAAAATCCAAAGAAGCTCCATACTACAGTGCTACTGGCAAGGAAATCGAATCAGCAGCAAGCAAAGCTATAAAAGGCTTTGACGCAAAAGAAACGGGAGTATTACTTGACTTTTTAACGCTTAAAACCGAGGGTATGTTAACTGTAATTGGGGCCACAAAACCAGCAGAGGATTTGCCTGTATGGGAACACCAAAATAGACCTTATCGATATGCAATCAGACCTTTAGTATTTGACAAAGGCAAATATTATTGGGGACCTCACTCGGTTGAAAGGAGTGGTCGAGTGTGGGTGGGTATTACGACAAATGGAGTTCTGCCAGTTGATTTACCTGCTCCAAATGTTAAAAAGGTATTATCTTCAAATCAATTAGCTATAGAGAAAAGTTTAGAGGCAAAAGCCTTAGAAATAGTAAAACGCCATACTCAATATGCTGAAAGGGTTAATTACGGAAGAGGGACACATGATCAAAGTATTGGGGAATATGATGTTCTAGCCTATTTACCACAAAAAAATATTTTACTGAATATAGAGTGTAAAGATATTATTGGTGCCTATTGTCTGAAAGATGCCAAGAGGATTAGAGATAGAATTTTTAGGTCAGAAGTTGAAAAGGGTAGAAAAGTTAAAAACCCTGGGAACCTCATTAAAGTTGAGAAAAGAGAAGATTGGCTTCGTAAAAACGTAGCTACTTTTGCAAGTGTTCTAAACTGGCCTATTAAGACGAAGCCTAAAATTATTTCAATCTACGTAACAAGAATGGATTACTGGTGGACCAAGTTTCCCCCTCGAAAGACAAATGTCGAGTTTTTGAGAATTGATTTTCTAGATAACTTTATCACTTCAATTAACTAGGCGTTGAGGAATCGATTTACTTCCTTTGTTGTGTATTCTGGGTATTCGAGGTAATTTACCCAGTCAATCGTCCGAAAGCGTGACCATTTCTCGAGCAGAGATTCGACTCAGATTACTTATTATTTTTTTAAAGGGGACCAATTTTTTAATATTTGTCTGAGTCGGTTCCGATACTAATTCTCCAAAAAGAATAATTAGTAGATTATAAAGCTACTCAGCCTTGAGCGGGATAGGGGAATTGAACCCCTCTCTCTACCTTGGGAAGGTAGCATTAAGCCGATTAACTAATCCCGCAAAAATAAATTATATAAAATGTTAAACAAGCCTAATTTTAGAAGTTTTAA